>CAZDLH010000575.1:0-2317 GCA_964505925.1 uncultured Burkholderiales bacterium | reverse complement strand
GCCGTTCGGTTTCCTGGGAAGGGTGGAGGCTACGATGGCTTCACAGCTGATCAGTAGGGAACACCCACAGACCATAGCCGTCGTGCTTTCCCACCTCGATGCCGAGCAAGCTTCGGCCATCCTCGATAACCTAAGCCCCTCGGTGCAAACGGAGGTCGCTCACCGATTGGCCGGACTGGGTACGGTTCCGAAAGAGGTTCTGCGGGAGCTTGAGAAAGTTCTCGAAGGGAAGCTCCAGAAGGCGATCGACGAAGGGTTCGACTCTAGTCTCGACGGTAAAGAGGCGCTCTTTAAGATCCTTAATAAGGCGGATCGTGGCACCGAGGAGTCGGTGATCTTCGGTCTGACCCAGAAGAGCCCCCACTTAGCCAGCGATATTAAGACGAAGCTGTGCGATTTTGAAGATCTCAACTCTATCGACCAGGGCTCTTTGGCCCAGGTTCTCAAGCTCGTCGACGACAGGGACCTGGTGCACGCTCTCAAGGGGGCTAACAAGGAACTCGCCGAGCGGGTGTACCGGGTCTACGGACCCGAGAAGGCAGCGAGTATCCGGGCCGATGTGGATTCGGTCACGCAGGTGTCCTGGGAAGACATCCGCGCTGCTCAGCAGCAGATCCGAAACATCCTGCGAGGGCTCGTTAGTCTCGGAAAAATTCGATTTCGCTAAGAGGTGATCGCCTTGGCGCTTTACAAGGGAAATAGGGACGATCGGCAGGGGAAGTCCACGGAGCGTCGGTCGGCTCTGCATAGGAGTCAGCCGGAACAGCCCCCCGCCCAATGGAGCCCGCCCCCGCAGCCCCAGGCCGAGGGGGCGCCGTCGGAGACGGTGGAGGGGACCCCTCTACCTCCCATCCCCCCTCCGAGACCAGAGGCGGACTTTTCTCACACTCAGATCGCCGGGGACTCCGGCGAGGGTCGGGTGTTCGGTAAAGCCCGGGCGCTGCCGACTCGCCCAGAGCATCTGCCGGCTTACGAGCAGACCATCGTGATCGGTGGAGACCCTAAGCGGGAGGACCCCCCGCCTCCGCCTGAGTCTCCGATGTCCGACGATTCCGGGCAAGAGATGGCTGCGCCTCCGGCTGCACCTGCGCCCCCGGCTATCGATCGAGAGATCCTCGAGAAGGCTCAAGAGCAGGCCCAACAGCTCCTTCATCAGGCGCAGGTGCAGGCGCAACAAGTCGAGCAGCAGGCCATAGCGCAAGCCGCTGAGGCTGCCGAGGTAGCCAAGCAGCAGGCTCTGCAGCAGGGCTATCAAGAGGGCCTACAGGCTGGCCAACAGGCCGGGCTTGAGGCGAGCGCTGTGGAGGCTCAGGAGAGGCTAGACCTCCTCAAGTCGGAGTTCGTGAGCCTGGTTAAGGCCAGGCGGAAGGTCCTCGCCGAGTTCGAGCCGCAGCTGATCCAGCTCTGCTTGGACATCGCAGAGCGCATCGTGGCCACGGAGCTCAAGCAGAATCGAGAGTCGATCGTGTCCATCGTTCGGGAGGGCATCGCGACCCTCAAAGAGCGTGAAGAGATCACGATACGCCTCAACCCTCAGGAAGTGCAGGTGTTGAAGCCTTTCCACGAGGAGCTCGAATCCATGGTCGAGGGGTTGAAGCGCTTCAATGTACAAGGGGACGGTTCGATCGAGCCTGGGTCTTGCGTGATAGAGACGAATCTGGGCAACGTGGATGCCCGGGTGGCTACTCGTCTCGAGGCGGTCAGACTCGGCTTGGAGGAGATCTCGAAGATCCGGTCCTTCGAGAAGAAGGAACAGCTCGAGCTGAAGCCGGTTGAAGTACCTGGAGACCCTGAGTTTGCTGCTCGGCAGCGGCAAGGCCAGCAGCAGACGGGGGACGAGGCTGGACACGCTGGCGCAGGCCAGCCCGAAGCAGAGCACGCGGGTGCTGGCTCGGAGGGGGCGAGCGTCACCGAGAGCCCTCAGGATCCTCCGTCGGAAGGAGTCGAACCAGATGCTTGATTTTCAACCGGACCTGACTCGCTACTTTGAGCAGCTCCCAAAGATTCAGACCATGAAACAGCACGGTAGGGTGACCCAGGTGGTGGGTCTTATCATCGAAGCCGAAGGGCCCGCGGTCCGTCTCGGAGAGCTGTGCTATATCGTCAGCCCCGAGGGGCAAGAGGTTCGTTCGGAGGTGGTGGGCTTTAAGGGGAACCGAGTTCAGCTGATGCCCCTAGGAGAGCTCGGAGGGATCGGTCCAGGGTGCGAGGTTCGGGCAACCGGAAAACCGCTGATGGTGAAGGTGGGCTGGAACCTTCTGGGCCGGGTGCTCGATGGGCTCGGAGAGCCTATCGACGGTCTGGGTCCGTTGGACTG
>CAZDLH010000574.1:0-2329 GCA_964505925.1 uncultured Burkholderiales bacterium | reverse complement strand
AGCGGTGAATCAAGACGCCTGCCTCGAACTCCGCTTCACTTCCATCGAGAAGTCCGAGCCCACCGAGAGCCGCTTAGTGGTGGTGGTGGATGGAATGGGCGGTGAAGCCGAGGGGGACAAAGCGGCCTCGTTGGCCTTGCGAACGTTGGCCAACCAGGTGATCGAAACCCAGCTGTGCCTAAAGGACCAGCGCGTGACCACACCGCTGATGCCCGATATCCCCTCGGAACGGAATCTGCTGCTGTTGGAGCGAGCACTAAAACGGGCCAACCGAACCATCTTTGACTACGCGGAAAGAGCGCCCTCCCGTCGGGGAATGGGATGCACCATAACCGCGTGCGTGCTGGAGCCAGACGGGATCAGCCTCGGCCATGTGGGCGACACCCGCGCCTACCTGATGAGGGACGGTGTCCTGGAGCGACTGACCACCGACCACTCCCTCGTGGGCCGCCTCGTGGAGATGGGCCAGCTGACCGAGGAGGAGGCGCGCAACTCCCCCCAGCGCTCGATCATCTATCGAGCCATGGGGACCAATCCGGATGTCGAAGTCGATCTCATCTACCGCGAGGTCCGACCCGGCGACCGATTCATGTTGGCCTCCGACGGAGTGTGGGAGTACTTCGAGCACGAAGAGCTGACCGAGCTGCTCTCGACGAGCCTCCCTCCGGAGGTCTTAGCCGACCGCCTCATCGAGATCTGCTTGGACCGAGGGGCCGACGACAACGCCACCCTGGCGCTGATCTGGACCAGGGGTTGAGGCGCATCGGATCGCCGAACCGTAGGATTTTCGTGCCCCGGGTCAGAAGGGCCCGACGATAGGGAAACAGAGAGGAATACCCGTGCCTGAAGTTCATTTACAGACTCACCTGAGCTATCGAAATATCGCCGTCACCAGCGAGAACAAACTGGTCTATCTGCTGGTCGAAGCCGCACCGTCGGCCGGTCTCGGCCTCGGCCCTGCGGCTCTCAACATGGCCATAGTTCTAGACAAGAGCGGCTCGATGTACGCGCACGACAAGCTCGAGTTCGTGATCTCTGCCGTGAGCCACGTCATGGAGAAGCTACGAGCGAGCGACATCTGCTGCGTCGTCGCCTTCGCCGACAAAGCGAGGGTCTTGATCCCCGCCTCTCAGATCTACGACCGCGAATCGGCGCGGCGCATGGTGCGCAATATCGACTCTATCGATGTGGGCTCGGGCACCGAGATGCTCAACGGCATCCGGGCGGCCAACGACGAGCTTCGCAAGAACCTGTCGGCCGAGCGGATGAACCACATGGTCCTTTTGACCGACGGCCTGACCCTCCACGAAGGAGCCTGTAAAGAGGCTTGCATGATGGCCGCCTCTGAAGGGATCTCCGTATCCACCATCGGGGTGGGCGACGACTTCAACGAAC
Source organism: uncultured Burkholderiales bacterium (assembly GCA_964505925.1). Taxonomy (GTDB): domain Bacteria; phylum Vulcanimicrobiota; class Xenobia; order Xenobiales; family JADMJV01; genus JAEXNA01. The sequence continues at coordinate 934 of CAZDLH010000574.1, read as the reverse complement.
AGTTCCTACTCGACATCGCCACCGCTTGCCGAGGCAACTCCTACTATATCGATATCCCCAGGGATATCCCGGCCATCTTCGACCAAGAGCTTCGCGGAGTGCAGAACGTAGTGGTCCGCCACCCTAGACTCAACCTCAAGCTTTCCCGGGACATCTCGATCCGAAAAGCTTACAAAGTGAAACCGATGATCAACGATCTGGGTAGTCTCCCTACCGTGGATCGCACCGCCCATCTGGATCTCGGCGAGCTTCAGAAAGATGAGACTCAGAGCTACCTCTTCGAGCTGGTCCTCCCTTCGAAAAAGCCCGGCACTTATCGAGTAGCCAAGACCGAGCTCATCTACGACATCCCCGAACTAGGCCAGAAGGACCGATCGGTCTCCGAAGAGGTGCTGATCACCTACACCGACGACCAGAGCGCGGCTTCGGTGGTCAGTCCCCAGGTGATGTCTGTGGTGGATGCCGTATCGGTGTTTCGCCAGCAGACCCGAGCCTTGGAGTTCGCCGCCTCCGGAGACCGCGGAAAAGCCACTCAACTTCTCCGCTCGGCGGCCACTCAGCTGCTGTCACAAGGCCAACAAGAGCTGGCCACCCAGGCTCTGGAAGAGGCTGGGCGGATCGAACAGGGCGGTGGAGCGTCGTCGGCCGGCACTAAAAAGCTCCAGTACGGAACCCGAAAACTGACCCAACTTCTGGAGCCCATCGATCTTTCTAGCCTTTCCAAGAGTGGACAGGAGTAGGCTCTAGAGCCGAGAAACTGCCAGCATACTTGATCCCAGATGAGGAGACGATCGAGATGAGTATGATCTGCACGGTCTGCGGCGCCGAAAATATGGAGGGATCCATCTACTGCGAAGACTGTGGTGCCCGGCTACCCGTAGCCGCCAGCGCCCAAGCTCCCGCACCCATCTCCCCCCCGCCGGCTCCCATCGCC
>CAZDLH010000573.1:0-2330 GCA_964505925.1 uncultured Burkholderiales bacterium | reverse complement strand
TCGAGTTCGCCGACACGAAAGCGCCGATGGCTACGTTGACGCGGGCTGAGAGTTGACTGCCGATCATATCTTTAAGTCTCCTGTCGAAAGTTCTTGGCTATAGCCAACCGCAGATCGACTGAAGCCGATATGGAATCGGAAGCGGGCATGTGAACTTTTGGTTACAACTTTCTGAAATCTGGGCATTCGTTCGCCAGCCGGAGCTCTATACGGCCTCGGCTCCGGGTCGTTCGGCAGGTGCCAGCCGAGTCTTTCGCGATCATGACATGCATGCAAGCCCCCGGTAGATCGAAACCCAAGAAGAGCACCTCCGACCCCTACCTCACCTTCTGGATGAAGCCCGGCGAGACGGAACTGCTGCGCCTTCGCAATCAGACCAACGCCATCAGTGGGCTGGCCGAGCTCGTTTGGAACTCTCTGGACGCCGACGCCCGGTCCGTGCGGATCGAATGGGAGGAAAACGAGATGCACGGAGTGGAGATCGTGCGCGTCATCGATGACGGCCACGGGATCGCCTTCGACGAGCAGAGCACCGAAAGTCACGCTTTCATGACGGTGGGCGACTCCCGCAAGCACACCGAGACCCACCAGAGCCCGGAGGGGCGCTTGCTGCACGGACGCTTCGGTAAAGGCCGTCTGCGAGCTCTCGCGCTGGGCGGCGTGATCACTTGGGAGACGGTGTTCCAGGCCGGTCCGAAGCGCAAGTTGCGGTATCGGATCCGAGCCACGGTGGGGGAGCCCACCATCGAGGTGACCTCGCCGAAGGCCACCGATCTCCCTTCGGGCACCACAGCGACGGTCACGCTGGTGTCCGAGAAAGGGAACAGCCTGGAGGCGTCCGAGGTCCGCAGGCGCTTCGCGGGCATCTTCGCTGAACACCTCGCCAACTATCCTCAGGTTTTTCTGACGATCCAAGGGGAGCGGCTCGAGCCTGCGCAGATCCTGCAGGCGCGCCACCCTCTAGGGGAGCACCGCAGCGAGATGACCCAGGGGGACGAACTACCTTGGCGGCTGCGCTGCTTGGAGTGGAAGGAGCCGGTGTCCGAGAGTCGAGGTCGGCTCTTTTTGTGCGACGGCGACGGCGTGGTGCTCACCGAGCAAGAGTTCGGGCTGCGGGGTGCCGAGAACCTGACCTTCTACCTGGACTGCACTCGTAGTCGGGAGTGGGACGAGGAGGGGGCTCTGGGCCTGCGCGACGACGCCCAACAGGTGCTCAACGACGCCCGGAGGGTGGCTCTTCAGTTCCTTCGATCCTCTTTCGGTCAGCGCGTGAAAAGCCTGACCGAGGAGCTGATCGAACAGCGGATCTTCCCCTATTCCAGCGCACCCAAGAGCGCCGAGGAGGCGCGTGAAAAGGAGCTCTTCAGCCGGTACGCTCTGCTGATCAAGCAGAACGTGGGCTCCTACGACAAGATGAACCTGGACAATAAGCGCCTGCTCTTCAAGCTTCTCAAAGAGCTGCTGCATCGGGACCCAGCGGCCATCCCGGAGGTCCTCACCGGTAGCCTGCGCTTGACCCACGAAGACAAGAAAGCGCTGCAAAGAGTGGCCGAGGGCACACCTTCACCCAGCAGGTCGTAGCCGAGCCTCGGCGCTCCCGCTCTGGTTCTCCTCTTAGAATCGACGAGAACCTGTAGGTTTTGCCGAGGCGGCGTATAAGAGCCGAGTATGAGCGACACTCCGTTTAAAATCCACCAGTTCACGCTGGGCCCTTGGGGCAACCTGATGTATCTGATCGAAGATAAGGCTACCGGCGAGTGCGCGGTGGTGGACCCCGCCTGGGACATTCACGGCATCGAAGAGCAGATCGCCGCTCGGGGTTTGACCCCCACGCACTGCTTGATCACGCACAACCATTTCGACCACATAAACATGCTCGCCCCTCTGTTGGCGCGCCGGCCTGGCCTCACGGTCCATATGTTAGACATCGAGGTAGAGTGGTCGAAGTTCGACTGTCCTGGGCTCGTTCCGCTCTCCGTCGGAGAAGAGGTGCGCATCGGGCGCGAGACCGTCGCCCAGGCGCTGCACACACCGGGGCACAGTCCCGGTTCGATCTCCTACAAGTTAGGGGACTGTCTACTCACCGGGGATGCCGTTTTCATCGACTCCTGCGGCCGAGCTGACTTCGTTGGGGGAGACTGCCCCACGCTGTATCGCACTATCGACTGGATTAAGGCGAACCTGCCCGACGAGACGGTGATATATCCAGGCCACGGCACTCTGGAGCGGGGGAGCGATACGCTGGAAAATCAGAAGAAGACCAACCCTTACTTCCTCTTTGAGACCTACGAGGAGTTCGAGGCCAAGCGCATGGATGGCTACACCCCAGG
>CAZDLH010000572.1:0-2331 GCA_964505925.1 uncultured Burkholderiales bacterium | reverse complement strand
GAACGGAATCTTACGCTTGTAGGCTGCGTCGGCGAGCGCGTGGGAGGCGGCCGGAGAGGCGATACTTAGAAAAAGGATGATGCCGAGGAGTTTGCTGACCCGAACCACCCCCGCTGAGCTGAACCCTTCCCAACTCATCAAGATGAGTCCTAAGATCACCAACATGGAGCTGAGGGTGTCGCCTTTCGAGGCGCCGTGCAGCCTAGTATAGAGATCCGGGAATCGATGTACACCGGCTACCGTTCCGAGGAAGAAGAAGAGACCTCCGGCAATGGAGATGAGGCCAGCCACCTCTAGTGGTGTCACTCTTCGGCCCTCCCGATTCTTTCAAACAGACGCGCCGCAGCCAAGGAGGCGAGAAAGTTCAGCAGAGCGTAGCTCAGCGAAAGGTCGATGAACATGTCCAGACGCTGGAAACTCATTCCGATCAAGAGCAGAATGATGGTGGTTTTCGTTCCAACGATATTGACCGCGATCATCCGGTCGATGGCGGTGGGTCCCACCGCAGCCCGATACATCAGCGGGACCATCATGACCACGAGGATGCAGCCCACCAGCACTAAGATGTCAGCCATCGGTCAACTCCTCCGGCGGAACGTTCTGACCGAAAACTTTGAGAAGCCGTTCTTCCATCTCCCCGGGGATAGAATCTGCGATCTCCTTCGTAACGGTGTGTACGGTGTAGCGGTCGCTATCGACCCTTATCGTGACCCCACCTGGGGTTAGGGTGATGGAGTGAGCTAGGAGAAAACGAGGGAACTCACCGATGAGTCTGGTGCGGAACTCGATCACCGTGGGGCTGATCTCCTCGTAGAGTTTGGGGGAGAGCGAAAGCCTGAACACCATAATGTTGGCTTTGATGGTCTCGAGTACGAGCCAGAAGCCGTAGCCGATCAGTCGAATCTGCCAGAATCGTCCCGAGGTCGGGATTCGTGAGGTCTCCGTCAGGGATAGGTGGGAAGAGATCGCCGAAACCCAAAGGCACGCGAGAACTCCGAGACCGAGATGAAGCGCATCGAACAGTCCCGAAAAGGCGCACCAAGTCAAGAAGAGTAGAACGAAGCGCAGGGTGAACATCGACCTTCGGTTCTGAAGTGTCCCTTCGAGTCCCTTCCAAGAAAACGTTTGACCTAGTACATCTGCAAAGTTAAAAGTCGGTGCGCTCACCGATGCGGAACTGCCAGGGGATAAATCCGAGAGTATCGCAGGAGACGAGTTGGTAGCGAACCTTGCGATGACGGCCGTTGAAACCGGAGAGATTCTCTCTACCGGTGCTCGAAAGATGAAGGTGCCCGTATACGCAGAGATCGATCTCGGCTTCCGCGAGGACCTCCGAGAACGGGGTGTCGAGCATATGGCCGAAAAGCGGAGGGTAGTGGAGCAAAGCGATCCGTAGCTCTACTTTCGGGTCTAGACGATCCACCGAAAGCTTCAGGCGCGCGACTTCCCGTTCGAGATACTTATCGTCTTTGACGGAGCTGTAGCCGGGGGTGCCAGGTAGGGTCCACCCTCTGGTTCCACAGATGGATATCCTCCCGTCTAAGGTGATCGCATCGTTTTGTAGGAAGGTGAGTCCGGGAAAGCGTTTCCGAATCTTGTTGATGCCTTGCCACCAGTAGTCGTGGTTCCCGCGGCAGAGCACCTTTCGCCCCGGCAGAGACTCGATCAGCTCTAGGTCCTTCTCGGCGTCTTCGAGTTTTAAACCCCACGAATGGTCGCCGGGGATCAAGAAGAGATCATCGTCACCTATCGACGCCCGGCAGTTCGCAACGATCCGCTCCGGGTGCTCGGCCCAGTGGGGGCCGAACCGGTCCATCGGCTTCTCGCCGGAAAGAGAAAGGTGAAAATCGCTCATAGCAAAGATCTTCATGAGCCGTCCTTTAGCGATCGCTGGGGGAGGAGCCTTCCAGGGAAGGGGGTCCCGCTATTCGGACGAAAGGCGGAGCCTTTAAGGAGTGTCTTAAGAGCTTTGTTACCTACTCCATATAGCAAACCTTGGGAGATCTCCATCGATATTTTTGGGGTTCTCGGGCGCCCCTGTAGAGAGCCGCAGGAGCTCATCGTAGACTACTACAGCGACGGCCGCCCCCTGTTCCAGTGGGAGGCGATGCGCCAAGCCTTAGCCTTTCGCAACAACCCTGAGATCCTAGACTACTGCGAACCTTGTCCCCTGTCGATCTTCGGGGGGCTCGAAGGCTGCAAAGGTCCGGTCCATAATCTGGAGATACTGTTTCGCGCGCTCAATGAGCTGGTTCCAGATTCGCCCTGGAACGAGGTCCCCGTGGACGGAGCTCCGATCTATCCCGAGCAGCTTCGCGATCTCGCCGCTGC
>CAZDLH010000571.1:0-2336 GCA_964505925.1 uncultured Burkholderiales bacterium | reverse complement strand
TTCAAGACGGAGCGGCAGACGTGTTCTTCATCAGCTTGAAGGCAGGTGGAGTAGGGCTGAACCTGACCGCCGCCAACTACGTGATCCACCTCGACCCGTGGTGGAACCCCGCCACCGAAGACCAAGCCTCGGACCGCGCCCACCGCATGGGGCAGCTTCGTTCCGTTACAGTCTACAGACTGATCACCAAGAACACCATCGAGGAGAAGATCCTGAAACTTCATGGCGACAAACGAGAGCTCGCCGACCGACTGCTGGCGGGGGCTGACCAGGCCGCTGGAATGAAGGCAGAAGAGGTTCTGGAGCTCCTGCGCGGCGACCAGGCGAGCCCGCTGCCGGCTGGTCGGACCTAGGGGCTCGGAGGGGAGTTCGCGCTTCGAGCGCAGAGGAGCAAGGCTAAAGGGACATGAGCAATCTTCAGGTATCCTATAGAGACGGCGAACTTCTCTGGTGGACCGACGAGCTAGACCAGCCCACCCGGCATCTGGAACGCCTCGGCCTGCAAGGCGGAGTGGAGGCGAAGAGATCTCTTCTTCATCTCTTCGGTAAGAAGAAGCGGGTCCCGTGCGTTTCCACGAGTTTAGAGGACGGTCTGCCTGTGCTGTGGAGGATCGACCAGAGGCAGTGGGATGTGGGTGCTGGGCCCAAGGCCTTAGCCCACGCAGCTCGTTGGGCTCTCGGGCTGCTGGCTCGCGGCCGCTGGCTGCCGACCGTGAGCAGGGTTGGGAAGCGGAGGGACCGCCTGGCCTTGTCCTACCGGCCGGTTTTCGACGCACCGGATGATCGGGCTCGACTCCAGGCCCTGGCTCGGATGCTGCCTGGCGCGGTCCGAGCGGCCCAGCCCGAGCGCTCAGAGTCGGATATGATCGTAAGTTTCGTGAGCCAGGTGGTGGACCATCTGCTCCGGGCGGAGTTCCAGGGCGGGCGGTACGTGTTCCCGAGTACGCGCCTGAAGAAGCTCCCTGGCGACTTGGGCGATTGGCTCGTGTCGGTGGGGCAGGGTGAGGCCGAGATGAAGATGGATGAGGCGCCCGAGTTCCAGGCGCTTCTAGAGACCTGGGCCCGGGATCTCGACCCTGTCGTCTCCCAGGCTCGCCTGCTCTTTCGGCTCTGCCTGCCGGAGTCGCCCTCGGGTTGGCTCTTGCGGGTGTTTCTCCAGGCTACCGACGATCTGAGCCTGCAGATACCCCTGGACCAGGCTTGGACTGAGCCGGAGTCTCTGCCCGGGGCCTTCCAAGAGGAGGCGTTCTCGGTGCAAGAACGGATCTTAAAAGACATGGGTCGGGCGGCTCGACGTTGGCCCGTGTGCGGTAGGGCTCTGTTGGGCCGTGTTCCCGCACCAATCACCTTAACCGGGGAAGAGGTGGAAGCGTTCTTACAGTCGGCGGCCTGGATGCTCGAAGAGCTAGGCATGGCGGTGCAGCTCCCTTCGGCCCTGGCCCGCCACTCGAAAGTGGATGTGAGGATCGCGGTCCGGTCCAAGAGCGGCTCCGACTCCGGATCCTCGACCGGTCTGCTCAGTGAGTCCAGGCTGGTGGAGTTCGATTGGAATCTGGCGTTGGGTGAAGAGCGCTTGAGTGAAGAGGAGATCCAGACCTTGGCCTCGGCCAGGTCGTCTCTTCTGGAGTTTCGAGGGCGCTGGGTCCATCTAGATCGGAATCAGCTGGAGAAGGCCCTCGAGATCTGGAGACAGGGGCGAAGCGACCAAGGAGACCTGTTGGAGGTCCTCAACGGGACGCTGGCCGAGAGCCTGTCGGAGGTTCAGGCTACGGTGGAGTTCGTGGGGGATCTGGCCGCCCTCCAGGATGAGCACTCCCTGACTATCGTAGAGCAGCCCGAGACCCTTCAGGCTAAACTTCGCCACTACCAAGAGCGCGGCTACTCCTGGTTGACGTTTTTACGCCAGCGCGGGTTGGGAGCATGCCTTGCCGACGATATGGGGCTGGGAAAGACGGTTCAGACCATCGCGCTGCTCCTCCAGGAGCAAGAGAGAGGAACGAAGGGCACTCATCTGCTTGTGTGTCCGACTTCGATTCTGGGCAACTGGGAACGGGAGCTGGCCCGATTCGGTCCGAGTTTGAAGGTGTACCTCCACCATGGCCCGACGCGCGTTCCGGCGGCCGAGCTGAAGAGAGCCGTGATGGAGTATGATCTGGTCTTGACCACCTACGGGATCGTACAGAGAGAGTCGGACCACATGAAGAAGATCCGATGGCGAGGCCTGCTGCTCGACGAGGCGCACATCATCAAGAACTCGGAGTCCCGGCAGTCTAAGGCGGTGCGGGCTTTGAAAAGCGAGTTTCGGGTGGCGCTGACGGGAACTCCCATAGAGAACC
>CAZDLH010000570.1:0-2339 GCA_964505925.1 uncultured Burkholderiales bacterium | reverse complement strand
GGCCGGGTGCTGGTGGCCTTCGCCCCCGGCGGGGCTATGAAGGAGCACCACGCCCCCGCACCGGCCTTCGCTCTGGTGCTCGAGGGCGAGGTCCTGTTCCGCAGCGAGGTCCCTGGACAAGAGGGCGAAGCTCCCCAGGCGGTACGGCTCACCCGAGGCTGCTCGGCCGCCTTCTCCCCGAGCCTCCTGCATTCGGTGGAGGCCACGGGAGAAGCCTTGATGCTGCTGACTATCGGCGGCAAAGACTGACCCCCTGACCCCCAAGCCGGTTGGACGATAGAGCCGGAACGGCCCGCCTCAGTAGCGACTTCGAAGGAGCTCTATCTCCTCGGCCACGCTCAGGCTTTCGATGCTCCGCTGCTCTTCTCGCTTGACCCACAGGTAGGAGCGATACAGGTCCTCGCCCAGGGCCTCCTGTAAGGTTTCGTCCGCCTCCAGAGCCGCCATCGTCTCCCGCATATTGGCGGGGAGCTGGGCGATCCCGCGCTCTTTTAGTTCGGCTTCGCTGAGCAGGCCGGGATCGATGTCCACCGGCGCCGGAAGCTCGAGCCCGCGGGAGACCCCGTCGAGTCCAGCGGCGATCACGGCCCCCAAGGCCAGGTAAGGGTTGGCGCTAGCGTCGTGGGTCTTCAGTTCGAAGTGGCTCAGACCGTCGGGGTGGGTCGGCACCCGTAGTCCGGCCTCTCGGTTGTCGTATCCCCAGCAGGCGAAAGCGCCGCTCCAGAGGTGTCGCCCGAGGCGAGCGAAGGAGTTTCGACTGGGCGTGGTCAGCGCCATTAGGGCCGGCAGCCGGTCCAGGATGCCGGCCATGAACTGGGCGTTGGTCCCGCCGGTCTCCGGGGGCTGGCCGCTCAGGTTCAGTCCGTCTCGCCAGAGGCTGAAGTGCAGATGGCAGCCGCTACCGGCGAAGTCGGGGTACGGCTTCGGTAGAAAGCTCGCCTGCAGGCCGTGCTGGTCTGCCACCGCGTGCACGGTCTCCCGAAAGGCTAGCTGATGATCGGCTGCCTTCAGCGGGTCGGTGTGCTCGATGGACAGCTCGTACTGGCCCGGACCCGACTCCGGATAGAAGTAGACCGGATCGATCCCTTGACCCTGGAGCGCCCGGATCAGGCTCGCTAGAAAGTCGCCGCTGCGATGGAAGGCGTAGACCTGACAGAACAGGGTCTGGTCGAACGGTTGAACCCCGCCGTCCGTCGCTCGATACAGGTAGAACTCGTTCTCGAAGCTCACCCGAAGCGCCAGGCCTCGCCGTTCGGCGCGCTCGATCATGCGTTTAAGAAAACTCCGGGGGCAGTGGCTCCAGGGGGCCCCATCCAGCACCAGGTCGCAGTAGAGCCGAGCGTGGGCGGGCGCGAAGGGCAAAGGCGACAAGGTGCTCCAGTCGGGTCGCAGGTGCACCTCCCCCACCGGTCCGAGTCCGGACTCGGGCACGAAAGCGTCCCGCACGACCGGAACCGCTTGTTGAGCAAAAGAGATCCCCGGCCCTTGCTCTTTCACGCTCGACAGCTGGCCGATGTGGGCCGCTTTAGCCCTGATCACGTTGGCGTTGTCGCACCATACGAACCGGAGAAACTCGATGCAGTGATGGTGAAGCAGCTCTTCGTATACGACCATAGAACCCCCAAAGCTTGGCGTGTCGACCCCGAAACCGAACCGGGTCTCCAAGGTCGAGACAATGGAGTTCCTTACGCCGAAAACGAATCCTGGTGTCCGCTCAGACCCGCCAGCCGTTTCCGTGAGCCAGCTCGCTCAGCTGCCGGGCGGGCACCGGGGCTGAGTAGAGATAGCCCTGGGCGTAGCGACACCCGAGGGCCACCATCCGCCGGGCCTGTCCCGGCTCCTCCACCCCGACCGCCACCGCCGGAAGGCCCAAGCCAGCCGCGGTAGCCACCGCCCCCTGACAGGCTCGATCGTAGATGGTGTCCCCGTCGGCCACCACCAGCTTGGGCGCGAGCTTGAGAAGCTGTGCCCGGGCCAGGCGAATGAGCGATGAGAAACCCATCCCGTAGTTCTCCACGGCCACCGGGAACCCCGCGCTGTTCAAGTCTTTTAGGGTGGCCTGCACCCGGTCGGCGTTCAGCGGACTCATGTCCTCTTGGATATCCAGAATCAGACTGGCCGGGGCCAGTCCGTGCTCGGCGACGGCGTGCCGCAGATCGTCGCACAGGTCGGCCTGAAGGAGCTGCCGCCCCGACAGGTTCAAACAGGCGAACAGGTTCAAACCCTCGGCCTTCCACTCGACCAACTGGCGGCACACCTCCCCGAGGGTCCAGCGCCCGATCTCGACGATCGCCCCGCTGGCCTCGGCCGACGGTAGAAAGTCGCTGGGCTGGAGGAGC
>CAZDLH010000569.1:0-2352 GCA_964505925.1 uncultured Burkholderiales bacterium | reverse complement strand
TGGTGGAAGCGACTGACCCGAACCGGAGCCATGGAAGAGCTCAAGGAAGAGCTCCGGGAGAGGCTCGGCTACTGCCCCCGCCCGATCCTCTGGAAGGGAGAGCCGCTGCTCCCTTCGGCTCCGACCCCCCCCGGCAAGAGCTGGGCTGGACGCTTCCAAAAAGGCGCCCCCCAGCTGGCTTGGCGCTATCTACGCTCTCCAGATCCAGGACGACTCCGACCGCCAACCCTTGACCAACGGCCCTATCGAGAGGGAAAAGACGGCTGGGTTTGGCACCTTATGGAGGGGAGCGCGCCCCCGAGTCTCCCCCTCAGCCTTCAGTTCGCCGACCTGCCGCCTCAAACGGACCCGGCCCCCCAGTCTCCGACGAACCTAGAGCAGGGCTCGGAGCCCGCTGGCCTGTACCAAGCGGCCGTCTTTCTGAGTCTGGCCGGAGGCACCAAGGACTGGCTGGTCCCGGTTCGGGACGGGCTCCTCGGAGACCCCACCGAAGTGAAGCTCTCCAAAGGGGGAGTGATCCTTCTCGACGCCTACGGCGACTACCGGTACGACCTGTCTGGACTCCGCTTGGTGGAAGATGAACGGTACCAGCGGCGACTCGAGGTTCTCCGGGGCCAAGTCGGCCAGCTCAAAAAAGACCTGAGACTCAGCCTAGCCAACATGTCGCTCCGGGCCGAGAGCCTCCCTGAGCACTACTTCCAGGCCGCCACCTACCTGGTCGGCGGCCCCTATCTCTCTCTGATCGGCAGCAAGTTCGCCAAACCTCTCTCCCGCTTCATCGCCGGCCTCACCGCCTCGCGCTAGTTCGTGAGCCTAACAAAAAAGGCGCCGAGCCTGGATGGCTCGACGCCTTGAGGGGTCGGTTGCCGTCTAGGCTACTGGACCGGCTCGGTCAGAGGGCTACTGAAATCGAGTCTAGTGCCGCCAGCGGCGCCTTGGATCTCGGTGCCCACCTGGGGGGTAGGCGTGCCCCACCAGTTCTTGGTGAGGTCGATGAGCCCGGTGGGGTTCGGCCCGGGGTTGAAGAAGCCCACGCCGTCGCCTGGGGTCAGGTTGTTGTAGTTGAAGACGAAGTTGGTGGCGGTGAAGGTGCCGCTACCGGCGCCGTCGTCACGGATCGCGATCCCGTGATGCCCGTGGGCCCCGGTGATAGAGTTGCCAGTAAAGAGCAGCGGACCGGCCTGGACCGAACTGTTGAACAGCACGATGGCGCCAGGACCGTCAGCTCCCGCAGGGCTCTGGGCGTTGACGTTGACGAACTGGTTGTTGAGCACCTGGTGCTCTCCACCCGGCCCCTTGAATCCAGCGATGTTCAGGGCGTGGGCACCCAAGGTCGAAAAACTGTTGCCACTGACCAGCACGTTACCGGCGTTGTCGAACTGAAAGCCCCGGACATCGTCGGTGGTGTTCCCTACTACAGTGTTGTCGGTGAACACGAAGCTATGATCCCCGGGCGTGGTATGGTCGCAGAAGACGTTGGATGCGGCCGAACTCCCACTCATGCCGCTAAAGGAGTTGCCCTGGACGGTGACCTTTCCGATGGCGTTGCCGCCAAAGTGGATGTGGCCGAGAGCGCTGCCGAGGTTCACGCTGAATATACAGTTCTTCACTGCGACTTCCAGTGTATACCCTGGAAGATCGTTGAAGCGGATCTGTTCGCCGTAGCTGAACCCGTCGAGGGTCAGCTTGTGGGACTCGTCGGGCCGAGCGGCTCCGATGCTCACTCGACTGGTGATCACCGCTTCGGTGGAACGAGTACCGGTGGCCGGAACACCCGCGTTCGGCCCGAGAAACGTCAGATGCTTACTGATGGTGAAGCCATCGAAGTTTCCGCTCCCCACATCGATGATGTCGCCGTCTTCGGTGTCGGTATCGTTCATGGCGGCCACGAGTGCCGTAGCTCCGGAGAAGACCTCTTGGGTTCGCCGGTTGATGGCCTGACCCGCCTCGGGCACTTCGGGTAAGACGTCGGTGTCTTCGATGGTGATGGTAGCCGTCGAGGGGCTGCCCACCGCGTACAGGTCGGTCTCATTCAAGCTTAAGACCACGGTGCGGTTCGGCTGAACCTCTGCTCGATCCACAGTCGTCAAGGGGACGGCAACGCTGGTTTCGCCTTCGGCGATGGCCACGGCGATCACTCCAGAGGCGCTCGGAGCGGTGTAGTCCACACCCGCTACCGCGGTTCCGGAGACGGTAACCGAGAGGTCCATGCCGCCTACGGGGGACGGCTCGCTGAGAGTGATCACGTAAGCCTCGGGGAGGGCGCCGCCCTCGTCTACTGTAGCCTGGGCCGCAGCCACAGTCGCGGTGTGGGTGCCGCGGGTGGCTTCCTCAGGAATGGGGGTAGGGGTG
>CAZDLH010000568.1:0-2355 GCA_964505925.1 uncultured Burkholderiales bacterium | reverse complement strand
TTCGGTGGTTGGATATGCGAAGGCCGCCTCGGTCGTGGCGGCCTTCGCTATCTCTTTCGCTCGGGCGCCGGCCCGGCGCTCGAGCGAACTAGAAGTACCCGTTGGCTTGGAAGTTGGCGTGGAGGTTGAATCCGAAGTTGGGCATGCGGTTCCCGTACTGGAAGTTTCCGAAGCCGCAGCCGCACCCTCCAGGATAGCCCCCGCCGTACCACGGTCGGTTCGGAGAGGTGTGGGCGGTCTGGGAGAACGGATCCACAAAGTTGAGAGTCTGAGGCCCCTTGCGTCCCCAGGCGTCTTGACCCGGAACATTGAAAGGTGAGTGAACTTCGTTGTTCGCGATGCGGCCGTTACGGTTGTGGTCGACCCAGACCCCTCCGCCGCCTCGCTGAATCTCGTGGGCGCTCAGGCGTCCATCGCCGTCCCTATCGAGTTTCTGGAACTGCTTCTGGAGGGCCTTGCCCCGCAGGCGTTCCATGAGGCTGACCCGACCGTCTCCGTTGAAGTCGTAGTTTCCGGTGGCCGCCTTCATCATGTCGTTGGAGTTTTGAACGTCCTTCTGGTCGAATTTGCCGTTTCGGTTCATGTCGAACACGAGGACGCCATCCTGGCCGCGCTGGTGACCGGGGCGCTGATTGAGATTGATGCCGTATCCGGAGGTGCCGAAGTTTAGAAACTGTCCACCCTGTCTACGCCAGAAATGGTTTCCGCCTCCCACCTGTACGTCGGGACTGGTCTGATGGAACTGTCCCGGAGCCCAAGTCGGAAAGCTGGGGCGATGGATCGGACGGTGGGGCTGAATGTGCATGTAGGCCATATCGAAAAGTCTCCTCTGTACTCTTTGTACTCCTATACTACCGCACTCTGAGGTCAGGTCTAGATTTCTTTTTGTTAAAGGGTTGTTAAAATTCTCGATTCCAGGCATTGACCCGGGGTGGGCAGAGCCGCACCCCCTGGGTCAAAGGCCTATCGGTTGCGCTACTTCATGTGCGTTTCTGCATTTTTAATCCAGTTTGCCGGGCCGCCTGCATCGTAGCCGTACTGCCCGAGGACACCGCCTTTGGAGTCGGCGAAAACGATGGTGGGAAAGCCTCGGATTCCATACTTTTGGGCAAGCTGATCGTTGTGAGCTTTCTGTTTGGCGGAGAGCTGCGTTCTCCGGGGGAAGTCGATCTCCAAAAGGACGACGCTCTTGGCTGCCCACTCTTTAAAGGTCGGGGTGATGAAAACTTCATCCTTGAGCTTGATGCACCAACCGCACCAGTCGCTGCCGGTGAAGTTGATCAAGATGGGACGGCTCTTCTGTCGAGACTCTTTGGCCGCCTCGTCCCAGTCGGTGTGCCAGGTTTGCGCCTGTGCGGGGAGCAGGCATACCGCTAACAGCAAGGTGCAGATAAGGGTCGCCTTCGGGAAATGTTTTCTCATAGTGTGGCCTCTTTCATACGGATTACGGCGAGGACTCCTAGTGAGACCCCGCCGAGTTCCCATTATAACCCCGCTCTCCGAGCGCTAGTTCCCATCGATCGTGAGTGAGGTTACTCCTATTCTGCCCCTTTGGTTTTCGATTCGATGTTAAAAATCTTCTGTGTTTTTCGGCTGAGCTGAGTTTTCATGGTAGATTGACAGTGTGAACGGTTCACAAAGAGGGTTTACCCTAGCCGAGATTTTAGTCTCCACAATGCTCCTAGCCATCGCGCTTCTGGGGGTCATGGGCTCGATCGCCTATGGCACGAAGCACGCACGGTCAGGAGAGGAGTTGGCCGAAGCGACCTATATCGCCCGAGCTTTGATGTCGAGTCTCCAAGAGGGGAGCTGGATCGACATCCTCAGCGAGGACGGCGAATGGCCCGGACCGGAGAGCGGGATCAACGACGAACCCGATCGGTATCGAGCCATCTCCGAGGAGCCCTTCGGAGCCATAGACCCCGATGGACCGACGCCGCAGGTCGGGGTCTTTCCGTCGGAGCAGGCGGCTCGATACTGGCGAAGGATCACGGTGGCGCGGGTGAGCGATAATCCCCACAACCATAGATATCGGCTGGCGCGGGCGACCGTAGAAGTGATATGGGACGGGAAGACCGGTTCCCGTTCCGTGATTTTGGTAGGACTGATAAGTCATGCGGTTCCGTAGCGATAGCCGTTCAGGTCTAACGCTCATCGAAGTGGTGGTCGTTGCGGCGCTGACCGCGGGACTTCTGGTCATGATAAGTTCGCTATATCTGCGCGGTCGAGATGCGATGCGCCAGTCGACGGAGCGCCTGGAGACCTCCAGTAGGGTCCGCTCGGTGCTCGATGCGCTCACACCGCTCGTGCTCTCCGCGGTACGCACCGGAGGAAACGATCCCTTCACGGTGCTCG
>CAZDLH010000567.1:0-2364 GCA_964505925.1 uncultured Burkholderiales bacterium | reverse complement strand
CAGTGTTCGTGTAGCCATCGAAATCGGAATTCCAGAGATGGCTGACCAGCTGCTCTTTAGAGAACACCCGTTTTGGGCGCCTCATCATATACTCGAGCAGGTCGAACTCCCGAGGGGTCAAGTCGATCTCTTCGGTCTCCCGGTAGAGGCGTCGCTGCCCGGGCAGGAGACGGAAAGGGCCGGAGATCACCTCCTCGAGCTCCCTCGGCACTTCGGTCTGGGCCCTCGGACGCCGCAAGAGCGCCTTCACCCGAGCCACCAGTTCGATGAACTCGAACGGCTTGGGCAGGTAGTCGTCGGCACCGGAGTTTAGCCCCTGCACTCGATCCTCGACCTCGCCCAGGGCCGACAGCAAAAGCACCGGCGTAGGGCGTATCTGCTTAAAGCGGGCGCACAGCTCCAGCCCGTCCCCGTCCGGCAGTAAGCGATCGAGAACGACGAGGTCGAAGGACTCCGCCAAGAATAAGCTGTTCGCTTGGGCCGCGGTGGCAGCCGTAGTGTAGTCGAACCCTTCGTACTTCAGTCCGAGCCCGATATAGTCGAGGATCGACTGCTCGTCGTCCACCACCAGAATACGTCGTCTCTGAGAACTCTCCATACATCTCTCTTTCAAAGATTTTTCAGCTTGCCCCTTTAGAATCTAAGTATGCTCATTCGCCACGCTCAAAACTCAATGTCGATCTCCCGTGCCCGTGGGGCTACACCCGCTCCCAGCGAAGCCGGGGGACAAAACAGAGATAAAGCCCCCTTGGACTTTCTGTCCGGACGCCACGATCGCCTCAGTATCCATCTCGACGAGCCGGAGTACCAGAACCTGGACTCGCTGCAGGGGGCCCATATGCTGGGCCATTTCACCCAGACCATGCAGAACCAAGGCTACCCGTGGAAGCTGAGCTCTGCTGAGATGCGCGACGACGGCAGCTTAAAGAAGGGCACCAGCGTATCGGACATGGAGGCGCTCAAACGCCTGAACTCCGGAGAGCCGGTCCTCTTCCAACCCCAGCGCGATCTGCAGCTCGACCTGTCCGGCGGTTCCATCACGGCTCTCGCCGCAGCCGGAACCATCGGGGGTGCCCAACTCAACGAACTGGGCCAAGTCGCCGCCTACTCCAAGTCTGCGAACGTTCACGCCGGCAAGCAGGGTGTCTCTTTGAAGTTCGGAGAGCCGGTGGTCATCGACAGCCTGGCCGAGCTCAAGCTCCTACACCAGATGTACAGCCCGACCGACAAGATCGAAGCTGAAAGCGAAACCGCCAAAGCCGCCCAGCAGTTCAGCTATTTCACCCAGAAGACGGTGGGCTCGGCCTACCCCTGGCGCTTCTACGTCAAGGACGACCAGAACGCGGCTCTGCGGGTCACCAAAAACACCCTCAAGGGCGCCGCCAGCGGAGCGGCCGTGGGTGGGGCTCTGGCCGGGGCCTTCGGCGGCCTATTGGCCCTCGGTTTTCGAAACATCGACTACCTGTTCGGCGCTATGGCCATAGGGACCGTAGTCGGTGGCGCAAGCGGCAGCTACGAATCGGTGCGCACCTCGCTGAAAGGCACCCCTGTGAACGCGGTGAAAGCGCTAGAGAACGTACTCGAAAGCCGCGAGGTGGTCTTTCAGGAATCCCGCGCTCGCTCGGTGAACATACCGGTGGTCGGCAACCTCTCCTGGTTCTCAGACCTGGGCAAAGGCTCCAGCATCACGAACACCGACGAGCTGAACACCTTCTACTATATGCAGAGCCAGGCGGAGCTACCGAAGCCCAAAGCCTCGGAGGAGCCAGCCGCCCCCAAAAAGCCGGAGGCGAAGCCCGAATCCGCCCCCACCAACATCACCATCATCAACGACCGGAGCGTGCATCAGTACATCTCCAACACCGCTGTAGGGCTGTAGTCGATGACCTTGCGAGACCATGCGTTCGGTCGGCGGTTTCCGTAGCTCCGCCCC
Source organism: uncultured Burkholderiales bacterium (assembly GCA_964505925.1). Lineage (GTDB taxonomy): Bacteria > Vulcanimicrobiota > Xenobia > Xenobiales > JADMJV01 > JAEXNA01. The sequence continues at coordinate 431 of CAZDLH010000567.1, read as the reverse complement.
CACTCGCCCCGCCCTCGACACCGGTTTGGGGGTGACCCCTGGAGAGCGGAACGCGGCCGGGGGCGACCACCCTTGCGATGGCGATGGCCAGGGCGAAGACCGCTTCGCCGCCGATCCCTTGAGCGGCGATGAACTCGATGAGGCCACCGAGCAGGCCGAGGGGGAGTCGGCTTCCCAGGAGCTTCAGGAGCGGTACGGGGTGGTCGATGACTCGCTCTTCGAGCCGCTGCTGCAGCGCTGCGGGGTACGCCTCGCCCCCCTACTCCAGCGCCCCTTGCCCTACCGCTTCCGAGTGCTGGCCACCGAAGTTCCGTTCGCCTCCTCCTGTCCCAACGGCGAGATCTGGTTCACCCGCGGAATGCTGGAGACGCTGGACGAGCCTTCGGTCCTCTTCTTTGCCGCCCACGAACTGGCCCACACCGAGCTCCGTC
>CAZDLH010000566.1:0-2368 GCA_964505925.1 uncultured Burkholderiales bacterium | reverse complement strand
CTCCTTGCACAGAGCTTCGACAGGTCGGGTCGGCATTGGATAGACCTAGCCTCGGGCCTCGAAAGGATGAAGGTGGACAGTATCGAGCGTCTGACGTGGACTCAACCTAAAAGCTACTCCTTAATCGTGGGAACGCTGCTCTTGCTCCTCGTCTCCCCGGCTCTTTGGTTACTCTTGACAGACTTTCCGAAGACCGTGGAACTTAAGGAGGGTTTGGCCGTCCTGCTGTTCTTTCTCGCCGGTGTTTACCTCACGTTCGGACGTGAGGGGTATACTCTGGACCGCGAGTCCGGAAAGGTCAAAGTGTGGCGAGGGCTCTTCTGGTCGAAGTGGGGCCCCAAATACGACCTGGGACAGGCCCGGGAGGTCTTAGTCGACCGGGAAGAGTTGGTAAGCAGCAGGCGGTCTGCTCTCAGAAATCCGTATCGGGTGTATCTGAGGCTGTGGGACGGACGGGTGCTGCTCGGCAGGTCCGCCTATCATCACCACGCCCGGCTCCAAGGGGAAGCGGTCGCCAAGTTTTTAGATGTGGGGATGACCGATAAGGCTACGAAGGACACGGTCGTCAGGGAAGCGGGATTCTTGGATGAGTCTCTCAGAGCTCGTTACCGCCGCACCGGCGAGAAGCGCCCCCTAGAGCCCCTACCTCTGTACAGTTCGAAGGTTCAGTTCAAGAAAGAGGGCGATAAGCTGATCTTTTGCTGCAAGGGGCCGGGGCTCACCGGGCCTGCGTTGATCGCGGTCTTGATCGGTACTCCTTTTCTGTTTATATCCGTTGCAGCGCTTCTCAGCTTGCCCTTGGAACTAGCCAGAGGCCTGGGAGCGCCCCTGACAGAGGAGGATCTCACGATGTTGCTAGGCGTGGGCACAACGGTTGTGGTGTTCCTCGCTATAGTCTACTTCTTCTGGTATGCGAAGGGCACCCGAATCTTAACGCTTTCACCCGATTCGCTCAGCTATCGCGTGACCGGCTGGACTAAGGTTCTACCGACCGAGGAGATCGAGGAGGTTCACGCGCTCACCAACTCTGCCGCGGTCGAGGGGTTAGCCGATGGCGGTCGCCTCGAGATTCGAGGAGATGCGCGGTTCATCGTGATTCATCGCCTACCAGCTCGCGAGTTAGAGTGGATCTCGAGTAAGATCCACGCCTATCTAGCCCGGCTAGAGGAGCCCGGACGGGGAAGCGTTACCGGGGCTGTCGAGCGGTAGCAGCACGAACCAGGAGCTAGACGGCGTACTCTGAGGCAGCTTCGAGGGCTCGTGCACCTTGGTGATGGTGGTGATGGTGGTGATGGTGGCAGTGGAGGGCGAAGGCGCTACCGAACCTGGATCCCCAGCCCGTTCCAGAAGGCCTGCTCGGATACTAAGGGATGCCGAGCTCCCGGGCTTTTTTCGCCTTGCCCGAACGGGTGTGAGGGTCTCGCACCACTACGAAATCCACTTTACGGCTCACTCCAGACTTCACGGTCAGGCCTCGATCGACTGCCAGCTTCATGACTTCGGTCCGGGAGAGCGACCGACCGCCCAGGGTGCCTTGGCGCTGCCCGGTGAAGACCACGCTCTTACCGGAGAGGTCTCGCGGGTAGAGGTCTAGTTCGTCGAGCTTCGCTCGGCAGGATGCGAGGTCGATATCGAGCGCGTCGGCCATCACCGAACCGCGCCGGTTGAGCCTGAGTGCACCTATCTCCAGAACGCGATCGTTCGGTGTGAACCCTGTGGTCTCGAGATCGATGACGGTGAACATCATATCTTTCCCCCTAAATCGATTGTCCTTAAATCGTGTTGTGGGACAAGCGTACTCCACGCCGCTCCGAGGAGGCAAGGATCTGGAGCTCCGTCTGGGATCGGTGGGGTCGAGGCCCGCTCCTCTTCGCCGAATATTAACATGTTCGACGTCTCTGTTTACAAAAGGTTCACATCTTATCGGGGCCGGTCCGCCTCTGTACCTCTGGGGTATTCGATAATGAGTTTAATAACAAGACAGTTCGAGGAGAGCATTAAGATGTACGGTTTGCAGCAGCCTTCGATGGGATTTCAACCGATGATGGGCGGAATGAACCCGATGATGGGTGGGATGAACCCGATGATGGGCGGGATGAACCCGATGATGGGCGGGATGAACCCCCAGGGCGCCATGATGAGCAACATGCTCAATCAGTTCATGGCAGCCATGATGATGATGAACCAGCTGATCATGGCCAACCAGATGCAGTCGATGGTCAGCGCCGGAGCAAACTTCGGCGGCGGCGCGATGGGTGGCGGCGTTCCTAGCCTAGGCTCCAACATCGGAAGCTTTCTCGGCGGCGGCGGAGCAGCAGGTGCAGCCCCTAGCTCCGTGGGCGGCTCTTCGGCCCCGGCGGCCACCTCG
>CAZDLH010000565.1:0-2371 GCA_964505925.1 uncultured Burkholderiales bacterium | reverse complement strand
AGGTTGCTCTCCCCTCAGCAGATGCGCTTGGGGATCGTCTCCATTCCGTGAACTTTTCTCTATCTTGATTGTATTTCATTCGAGGCTTTGCTATACTGATGTTAGGCAGAGTCTCTACCGAAGGAGGGTGCGTCGAGACATGAAGAATCAGGATTGGGCGAACTACGTCAAGGAGCGTCGAAAGGCGCGGCAACTAACTCGGAGAAAGCTCGCGGAACTCGCGAAGATCGACCCCAGTTATGTGACTCTCATCGAACGTGACGGCTATGTGCCGCGCAAGGATAAGGTCCTAGAGATCGCGAGGGCGATCCAGGCGGACGTGGACCGGACACTACTAGTAGCAGGCTACGCCCCGGAGCAGATCCCTGTCGACGACCTCCTAGAGCGAATCGAAGGCTACAAAACCGAGAAGGTTCTCGATGTGGAGCTTCGAGAAGCCCTCCAAGAGCTGTTCACTCTGTCTACCACACAGCAGAGAAAAGTGGCGGAGATGCTGCACGCCTACGTCCGGACGATCCGAGATCAGCCGGTGACCGCCCGCCGCAGCCGGGGAGTCTCTGTCAACGCCTAGCTCGGCTCTACCTTAAAAAGGATAGCCGGATGAACAGAAGGGGTCGGACCGAAGTCCGACCCCTTTTTATTTCGATGACACCGGGATCACTTTTCGAGTGTCAGGTCCGCGGCCGCCTCCGAGTCCACCAGCCAGATGGTCTCTTCCTTACCCTGGAGTCCGGCCGCCGGACCTTCCCCGTGCTCGAGGGTGTCCGCGACGGCCTGCGACTTTTGCCGTCCCTTGACCAAAAAGAGCATCGTTCTACTGAGTCTAAGACCAGCGAACGTAAGGGTCAGTCGCGGCCCGAGGATCCGGTCCACCGTGTAGCCGTAAGCGTACACCGGCCGGTTCTCCAGCGCGGAGGTTTCAGGAAAGATAGAGGCCGTGTGGCCATCGTCTCCCAACCCCAAAAGCTGCAGGTCGGGAGCCTCCTCCCCGTCTCCGAAAGCCCTGCTCAGATCTCTATGATAGGTCTCAGCCGAAAGCTCGGGAGTGCTCAGAATAGGCCAAGGATGGACCTGCCACGAGGGCAGTTCGATCCGATGAAGGAGCGCTTCGTAAGCCATTCGGTAGTTGCTATCCGGATGGTCGTGTGGGACGAACCTCTCATCCCCCCACCAGACGTGGACGTTCACCCAAGAGACCGGGGCCTCCGCGAGGCGCTCATAGATCGCCTTGGGAGTGCTACCGCCCGACAGAAATAGATGAAACGGCTTAGCCAACTTGCGGCCGTTTAGTCTCTCGAGAACCGTCTCCAGGGCCCGCTCTACGAAACGTGACGCTGGGGCAACTTCGATCTTAGGACGCTCCATGACTCCCCCTCTGCCTAACCGGCGCTTCGACTCGTCTCCGCTCGCATCTCTTTATCTAGAACCTCGACGAGCGATCGGTACGACTGCTCGAACTTGTCTACGCCTTGCTCCACCAGGAGCTTCTCGGTGATCTCTTGGAGATCGATACCGAGCGACTCGAGCTGTCGAACGGTTTCGCGCGCCCGAGCGATGTGCTCGTCGGTCAAAGTATTGTCTAAAGATCCCCGCTCAAGGGCAGCTTCGATGGTCGATATCGGGGCCGTGTTCACGCAGTTCGGGCCCACCAACTCATCGACGTACAGAGTGTCGGGGTAGCTCGGATTCTTGGTGGAGGTGCTAGCCCAAAGGGGACGCTGGATCTGTGCGCCCTTCTGCGCTAGCGCGGCGAAGCGTGAAGAGTTCTTCACGGTTTCGAGGAAGGCAGCGTAGGCCACGCGAGCGTTCGCCACGGCGGCTTTCCCTTTGAGAGCGAGCGCCTCATCGGTCCCGATCTCATCGAGCCGAGCGTCCACCTCGGAGTCCACTCGGGAGATAAAGAAGCTCGCGACCGAAGCGATCCCCGTCACCGAAAGTCCCTCCTCAGCCCTTCTCTCTAGGCCTCGGAGCCATCGCTCCATGACCTTTCGATACATCGATTCCGAAAACAAGAGTGTCACATTGACGTTATAGCCCGAGTAGAGAAGCTCTTCGATGACGGGTAGACCGCCCTCGGTAGCGGGCACTTTAAGCATCAGATTCGGACGCTCTACCGTCTTCCATACTTCGTGCCCCTGCTCGATGCTCGCGGCCGTCTCGTGAGCCTTCGTGGGGTCTAGCTCGAGCGAGACGTAGCCGTCGATCCCCTCGGAGCTCCGATAGATCGCAGTGAAAAGGTCGCAAGCTCTGCGCACATCTTCAACCATGAGTTCCCAACAGGCCTGTTCAGCGCTCAACCCTCGCTTTACAGCCGCTCTCAAAGCCGGCTGATAGGCGTCGCCCTCCGATACAGCACCCTCGAAGATGGTCG
>CAZDLH010000564.1:0-2372 GCA_964505925.1 uncultured Burkholderiales bacterium | reverse complement strand
GGCGTACAGCAGCCCGGCCAAGAGAAAAGACACGAAGACGCTGTAGTGGAACAGCTGTACGAAAAACGGCGGCGCGACGATCAGGTCTACCGTTTGTAGAAAGCCTGGAACGCAGGGGGCCGCCCCCAAAAAGAAGGCCCACAGCGCGCTCGGGCGCCACAGCGGGTAGCGGCCGCCGGGCTGGTACAGGTCGGCGACCTCCAGCCGGCAGCGGGAGAGGATCCAGTACTCCACGATCAGCACTCCGCCGATGGCTCCCAGTAGGCTGCCGTAGCCGCCCAACCAGGTGAAGATGTAGGCGTCGGGGTCGGCCAGCAGCTTCCAGGGCATCATCGCGATGCCGAACAGTCCGGTCAGCAGTCCTCCGGTCCGAAAGGAGATGCGTGAGGGCGCTAGGTGGCTGAAGTCGTTGGCCGGCGAGACCACGTTGGCCGCCAGGTTGGTGGTGAGGGTGGCCACCGCGAAAGTGGTCATCGCCAAGAGCACCACCGGCAGGTTCCCTTCGCCGATGCGGGCGACCAAGATGATCGGGTCCCAGATCGCCTCGCCGTAGATGACGATGGTGGCCGAGGTGACGGCTACCCCGATGAAGGCGAAGGCGGTCATGGTGGGGGGTAAGCCGATCGCTTGGCCCAGCATCTGATCCTTTTGCGAACGGGCGAAGCGGGTGAAGTCGGGGATGTTCAAAGATAGGGTGGCCCAGAAGGCTACGTTGGCCGTGAGCCCGGGCGCGAACACCGCCATGAACTCGGGCCAGGTGGTCAGCCGCGACGGTTCGGTGAAGATGGGGCCGAAGCCGCCGGCTTTCGAGTAGGCCCAGGCCAAGAGCACAAAGCCGATGATCAAAAGAAACGGAGCGCCCCACTTCTCCAGAGTTTTGATCGAGTCGATGCCCCTCCAGACGATGGCCATGTTGATGGCCCAGAACGCCATAAAACAGGCGAACTCGGCAGGGTTAGCCCCCAAAAACGGGATCTGCGCCTCGGTGTGTAGCCCCGGATATACGGCCAGCAGCATCATATAGATGGCCGAACCGCCGATCCAGGTCTGGATGCCGAACCAGCCGCAGGCCACCAGCCCGCGCATGATGGCGGGCACGTTGGCTCCGACGAGCCCGAACGCCGCCCGGCAGTAGACGGGGAAGGGGATACCGTAGCGGGTTCCGGCGTGGGCGTTCAAGACCATCGGGAACAGCACCAGCAGGTTCGCAAGAAAGACCGTCAAGATCCCCTGCCACCAGGACATGCCGTTTTGGATCAGCGACGAGGCCATCATGTAGGTGGGGACACAGACGCTCATGCCCACCCACAGGGCAGCGATGTGCCAACGGGTCCAGGTGCGCCGCTTCAGGGGGGTGGGAGCGATGTCGGGGTTCCAGTACCTCCCGTCGCCGCGCTTCTCGAGCTCCGGGCTTGCGATAAGCTCCATGACCCCCGTCCCTTCCGTCGCCTCTGCGGACGACCTACACCCGTCTTGTAGAGGGAAAGGTTGCACAGCGCACTCGAGCCCCCTGCTGCTGTGAGCCTTCGACTTTCCGCGGGTCGACCGACCGGATGGGGGAGGTGTTCGGCCCGGCTTCGAACGGTGAGAGCCAGTGAGTGATGCAGCCTCAGGAGCCGTGCGATGAACGAGAATGTAGAGCTAGAAGAGCAGCCTTCCGAAGGGGCGCCGGGCGGCGGCGGTCGGGTCTACCCCGGAGGGCACGTCCTGCGGGCTGATCTGAGATCGCTTGCGCTCTTGAGGGTAGCCCTAGGGGTGTTCCTGCTGCTCGACAGCCTTCAGCGGCTGGGGGACCGAGAGGCCTTCTATAGCGACTTCGGGGCTCTCTCTCGCCAAGCTCTGCTGGAGCTTTCTTGGAACAGTCACTGGTTCTCGCTGCACCTGAGCACCGGGAGCCCGCTTCTCACCGGTCTACTGTTCGTACTGCAGGCGCTCTTGGCGGTCGGGCTGATCGTGGGCTGGAAGACGCGCTGGGTGGCCTTCGGAAGCTGGGTGCTGTTGATCTCGTGTCACGCCCGAAACCCGATGGTCCTAAACGGCGGGGATGTCTATCTGCGCTGCATGCTGTTCTGGGGGCTGTTTCTGCCTTGGGAGCGGGCCTGGTCTTGGGACGCCCAGGTAGCGCCCCGGGACGGGAAGCCTTCGGAGGCGTTCTGGCTCCCCCGACTGAGCCCCGACGGTAAGACCGTGTTCGGCCTCGCCCCTTTCGCGCTGCTGCTCCAGATCTGTATCGTCTACTGGTTCGCGGCGCTCCCGAAGAACGACCCCGCCTGGGTCGCGAACTACTCCGCCACCCAGCTGGTTCTGCAGCTCGACACCTTTCTCACCCCGTTCGGCTACCACTTTCGGGAGTGGGCCGGGCCGTATCTGGC
>CAZDLH010000563.1:0-2374 GCA_964505925.1 uncultured Burkholderiales bacterium | reverse complement strand
GAGTACTCTTCGACGGCTCTATAGGCTCGGAATACGATCCGGGGCTTCTGTTTTGATTTCGCTCTACCGGACCGGAGCCAGTTCTCGTATGCAAGGATTGGAGGGCGGGTTGGAGTAGTTCCGGGGGATGGTGGACTCCCCTTTTGTGAATCCTGATCCCGAGCGGGTTTTCTATCGCTCTAAGCTGGTGATCGGGATCTGGGACGCTTTTCCGGTGAGCCCGGGGCATGCCCTGCTCATTCCTACCCGGGTGGTGCCCACATGGTTTGAGGCCACACCTGAAGAGCAGCAGGCGTTGATGAACGCGATCAACGTAGCAAAACAGGCCATCGAGGACGCCCACGGAGTGCCCGACGGCTACAACATCGGGATCAACGTGGGAGAAGCGGCGGGGCAGACCGTCTTTCATCTGCACGTTCACATTATCCCCAGGTATCGAGGCGATGTCGTGGACCCCCGAGGCGGAGTCCGGCACGTCATCCCAAACAAGGGCAACTACTTGGCGCCGCTGGCGGAAGAGGTTCGAGAAGCGCCGGCGGCGAGCTGGACCCCCAGCTCCTCGGTGGGCTCAGGCCGATTGGTGCAGGGGCTCGACGACCCGCTGCTACCTCACCTGCTTGAAGACCTGGACGGCGCGAGGCAGGCCGACATCGCTGTGGCCTTCATCTTACAGAGCGGCGTAGACCTCCTGGAGCCACACCTTCTAGATCTTCTGGAGCAGCGCGGCGGTACCCTCAGGCTGGTCACCGGCGACTACCTGGACGCCACGGACCCGGACGCCCTCCAGCGGCTCTTGGACCTGCCCGGGAAGGTCCAAGTGCGACTCTTCCAGACCGCGGGCTCCCGGGTCAGCTTCCACCCCAAGAGCTACCTCTTCACCGCTGCGAGAGCTCGCTCTACGGCCTACGTAGGAAGCTCCAACCTGAGCCGTTCGGCCTTCTGCACCGGAGTGGAGTGGAACTACCGCATCGCGCCTACCTCCCCAGCCGAGCTTCGCCAGGTGCGCACGGCCTTCGAAGCCCTCTTCCATCACCCCGACACGGTGCGGCTCGATGAAGCTAGCTTGGCTGGGTACAGGCAGCGGCGGCGACCGCCAGCTCAGGTGATCCATCGCGCTCCCCCTGAAGTCGAGGCCCCTAAGGAGGCGCCCCAGCCCCACGAAATCCAGCAGGAGGCTCTCCGGGCCCTTGAACAGACCAGAGAGCTCGGCAATCGGGCAGGGCTGGTGGTGCTGGCCACCGGCCTCGGGAAAACCTGGCTTTCGGCCTTCGACAGTGCGAACTTTAGCCGGGTGCTCTTCGTGGCCCACCGCGAAGAGATCCTGGGCCAAGCGATGCGCACCTTCCGGCGCGTTCGGCCCGATGCCACTTTAGGCTTCTATACCGGCCAGAGCAAAAGCCCGAACGCTCAAGTCCTCTTCGCCTCGGTGCAGACCCTGGGCCAGACTCGCCATCTCCAGCAGTTCTCTCGGGAGCGCTTCGACTACATCGTGGTCGACGAGTTTCACCACGCCGCCGCGGCCACCTATCGGAGGGTGATCGATCACTTTGAGCCGGAGTTTCTGCTGGGGCTGACCGCGACCCCTGAGCGCACCGACGGGGGCGATCTGTTGGGCTTGTGTGCCGAGAACCTCGTCTACCGCTGCGATCTCGCTGAAGGCATCCGCCGCGGGCTGCTGTGCCGCTTTCGCTACTACGGCGTCCCCGACCAGGTCGACTACAGCAACATCCCGTGGCGCTCCTCGCGCTTCGACCCCGAGGCCCTCACCCAGGCTGTCGCCACCCGGAGCCGAGCGGCCAACGCCTTGGAGCAGTACCGCCAGCTCGGCGGCGCCCGTACCGTGGCCTTCTGCTGCTCCCAGACCCACGCCGACTTCATGGCTTCCTACTTCCAGGAACACGGGCTTCGGGCCGTCTCCGTCCACTCCGGATCCGACAGCGCCCCTCGGGCGGCTTCGTTGGAGAAGTTAGGCAGCGGTGAGCTCGACATCATCTGCAGCGTGGACATGTTCAACGAAGGGCTGGACCTGCCGCAGATCGACACCGTTATGATGCTGCGCCCCACCGAATCCCGGGTGCTCTGGCTCCAGCAGTTCGGCCGAGGCCTGCGAAGAGCCGAAGGCAAGGAAGCCCTCAACGTTATCGACTACATCGGCAACCACCGGACCTTCTTACTCAAGCCGCAGACTCTGCTGCTGGAGATGATGGGCGGAAGTACGATGAGCCACGTAGAGCTCACCAGGGCCCTCGCCCAGCTCCAGCTCGGCGACCTCGAGCTGCCGCCCGGGTGCGAGATCACCTACGACCTCGAAGCCGTGAACCTGCTCTCTCAGTTCCTCCGTAAGCCGAAGAAAGATGAAGCTCTCCGGGTGTTC
>CAZDLH010000562.1:0-2376 GCA_964505925.1 uncultured Burkholderiales bacterium | reverse complement strand
AGCCGCGATGGGTGGCCAGGTCAAACGCAATCGAGAGTCCCTTTTGCCCCGCCGCCAGGTTATTCCGATAGAAGCGGTTCGACTCTTCGGCGGTGGAAAAGCCAGCGTACTGACGAACGGTCCAGGGGCGCTGGGTGTACATCGTAGGGTACGGACCTCGGGTGAAAGGCGCAAAGCCGGGATAGCTCCCTTCCTGGGGATAGGGCCGCTGGGGAGCGCTCGCTGGGCTAGGTCGGGTGTCAGTCATAGCGCGAGCCTTCTCCCAGCTCTCCGGAGAACCCTACGAAGAACGAGGGCCCGACGTAGGCGTCGTAGGAGTCCGAGGCCAAAGCTGGGAAGCTGCAACAGGCGCAGCTCTCACCCCTCGACGACCGACTTTTCACCCGCCGCTTAGAAGAGATGGTCCAGAAGGAGATCGACTCACCCCCCGGAGACGTCACCCCTTAAGAGCGCGTCAGCACTGGGGCGGGGCTCAGCGCTAACAGGGGCGCCGAGGGCTCGCCTACCCCGTGGACGGTACCCGCGTCCGCACTGAACGGGAGGGGAGTCTCCGAGGCCGTCTCCCAACCGAAGAAGCGTTGCATCTCGCCGTAGACTAAAGGATCGTTGTTCAGGTGGGTATGGTGCTGACCGGGCAGGAGAACGGGGGTCTCGCCGGGAGGAGCCGAGGCGCCGGCGGCCACCAGTCCGTCACCATCGCCGAACGGGATCAGACCGCCCACCGCGCTGACGGTGCCCAGCCCGCCCAGGCTCTGGACGCGGTTCACCTGGGCCTTCTGCTCCGGCCAACGCTCGTTGAGCTGCTGGAGGCGGGGGTTCCCCCCCCGGCTTTCGACCGGGGCCAACCAGTCCAGCGCCGGCAGGTCCGTCGGCAGCAGCCCAGATAAAGAGACGGCCCAACCGATATCTCTGCGCAGCGTCTCCCGAGCCAAGTCGGCAAACTTTGCGCCCTGGTGAGGGGTCCCCAGGAACATCAGCTGGTCGATATCCTCGCCGCCGGCGTCGAGATAGGCCCGCGTAGCCAAGCCTCCCATGCTGAAAGCGCTCACATCGAGCTTCTCTTCACCGGTCAGCGCTTTGATGACCGCGAAGTTCTTCGGCAGCTCTTTCGACGACTGGTCCGGCGGCAGTCGGGTGTCGCTGAAGACCACTTCGAAAACTTTTGGAGGCTCCATCTGAAGCCGGTTCTGGTCGGCTTTCACCTGCAGTGCCCGGTCCAAGAAGAACTCCCCTTCGGAGACGAAGACCACCGAGCCGCCGTTTCGCCCCCCTTCGGTCAACTTGTCGACCAGCGGATCGAAGGCTTCCCGGGTGGTAGTCCAGCCCGGGATCAAGACGAACGGCTTCGTCAGCTCCACGGCCGGAAGGTCCTTGAGCGGCGTCTGCTCCGCAAACCGCTTGGCGATCCGCTTCTTCTTCATGTTGTAGAGCTGTCCGAGCCCCAACAGCCGACCGGCGATGCTCAGATTCTCGAGCGGGCGCAGTAGCCGCGAGGCGAGCGAGCGCCCACCTTCTTCGGTCTCGCTAGAGGCGGACTCGCTGGGGATGTACTCGTCGGTCCCGAATCCCTCGAAGGCCTCGACGGCCTCGCCGGGCGACGAAGCGACCGGAGGCGACACCAGGGGAGCCGGCGCAACGCGGTCGCTTCGATTCAAAGTGTCGGGACGAAGGTTCGAGATCAACATCCCCTACAGCATAGCGAGGTCCGATTCGAGAGGGGCTAAAGACATGTTACAAAACCGACATCCCCAGACTAGATAGGCCTCACCGGATCGCCAAAGATCGAAACGAGCCTCTCTTCGATGGGAGAGGCTCGTTTCGGAACGCCTACGGCTTCAATACTAAGACTTGCTACTCGAGCTGCTGGAGGCTGCCGGTCGGGTCGCCGTAGCGGTACTGCTGCTAGTAGTCGAGCTCGAGGGGGAACTCGCCGTACTCGATGAGCTCGCCGCACTGGAGCTAGCAGCGCTACTGCTGGCTGCGCTGGTGGAGGCCGCGGCTTCGGCCGCCGAGCCCGAAGAGCTATCGCTTCCGGAGCTCGAATCCGATGAGCTCGAAGACTCGGACGTTTCGCCCGACGACTCGCCCTGGCTGCTCTCGTCGGCTGCCTCAGCGCCTTCGGTCCCTTCGGCTTCCCCAGCGCTCTCAACCTCGTCCTTCACCTTGTCGGCTTCCTCTTTACCCAGGAGCTCCTCGAGCTTCTTGAGCAGGTCTTCCGGGAAAGTGTTCTCGCCATCTTTCGCCTCGCCGCCCTCCTTGGCGTCCTCGGGAGGCTGACCGCCGCCGTTGCACTTGCCCCCGCCCTGCTGAGCCTGCTGCTCTTCTTGATTAATACCGAGCAGCTCCTCAGCTCGGCCCATCACGAAGGGGGGTACT
>CAZDLH010000561.1:0-2381 GCA_964505925.1 uncultured Burkholderiales bacterium | reverse complement strand
CTACATCTTCGAGGTTGCACTCCGGGATCGCTCGCTCATCGCTGACCCCCGCCTCTTTAGCCATCTGTCGGTGGCGCTGCTCTACGTTGAGCACGGAAGCTTTCCGCTCGAGCTCCTCGGCCTTCTTAATGCGAGTCTGGTCGTTGTGGACCTTCCCCTGATAACGCTCCCACTGGGCCTGTTCTTTTAGGGTCGCGGCTTTCCGAGCGGCGTACCGGTGCGCCTCGTCGACCGCCCCCCAGGTCATCTGGCCCAGACCCGCTGCATCGGCCCACGAAACCTTGTCCGTGCCCCCAGAATTCTCCCAACTGGTGATGGCCAGCACTGGGTGAAAAGGCACGTCGTGCTTTTCGCACAACCGAGCCAACAGCGCTTCGTGCTTTCGAATATAGTGATGATTGACCGAAAGGTCGTGAAATTCTGTGGTGTGGAACACGACGTGGTGAAAGGCGAGGACCTCTGCCACCATCTGACGCTTCTGACGCTCTTCGTACTCCGGGAAGACCTGCTCGATCATCACCGTGACAGCATCGAGCTCAGCTTGAGAGTACTTACCGTGAAGGTAGTACTCTCTCAAAGTGCCCTCCCCGGCCCAGACCGGTTGGGGTGGGGCAACGACCTTAGGGTCACCGACAGCTGCGGAGAGCTCCCCCGAGCCGTCGGCCTGAGACCGACCCTCTTCGGCAGCGACCGCCACCCTCTTCGGTGCGTTACACCCAGCGGTCACGAAAAAGGACAGCACACATAAGAGAACTAAGAATTTGAGCTTCACGACAGGTTTAATTCGGTTGCAGTCCGGAGGTTCCCCTCTGAGTCCTATCATCAGAACGAGCCGCAGGACCGCTGCGGGGCTCACCGAAGTCGAAACGGATGGGCCTAGACCGACGACGAAGCCTAGGTATCAGGGGGGAACAGGCCGCCCTAGACTATCTAGAGGCTCAGGGCTATCGTCTCTTGAGTAGAAACTTTCGCCAGCGCCAAGGCGAGATAGACCTCATAATGCAAGACGGCCCGACTCTCGTGTTCTGCGAGGTCAAAACGCGCTCTAGTCGTGCAGCCGGGGCCGCCTTCGAGAGCTACGGTCCCCATCAGCAGCGCCGGATCACGAAAGTCGCCAAGCTTTACCTCGCCCGGAACGCCTGGAGCGGACCGGTCCGTTTCGATCTCTTGGCCTTGGAAAAAGTGGGTCCGGAGGCGAAATACCGCCCATACCACCTCATCGATGTGCTCGCCGTCAACGATTTCTGGTAGATCTGAAACATAAAGAGGCTCGACCGGTTGGCAGGGTCGGGGGGCGACAGGATCAAAGGAGGGTTCATGAAGAAGGTGTTGGGTGCTTGGGTAGGTCTATTAATGCTGCTTATTGTCAGCTCCCCGGGTAGTGCCGAGATCGAAGATTTTACTGGCGACTGGCGATTCATACTAGAGAACGCGAACAGTCGAAAGCAGATCACGATGCGGATCGAAGAGCAGGATGGACGTCTGAGAGGCAAGTGGGCCTCAAAGGGTATGGGAACGCACGATGTCGACGGCCGCCGAAGCGGAGATGACGGGGTTCTCTTCTGGAGTAAGTACGAAACTCGGGAAGGTGGGACCTTCGAAGCGAACTTCCGAGGCACCATCGAAGGCGACAAGATCGTCGGAACGGCGAACGTCTTCCGTACGCGTTACGAGTTTACGGCTGAGCGGGCGACCGACTCTTCCAGTACGCCTCGGAAGCCTCGGCAGCTTCTCTCATCTGCTGAACGCTAACGAGGCCCTCCCGGAGCAGCGCCTCTAGAACTTCCCGTTGGCGCCTCAGAGCCGCCTCCGGAGCACTGTTCGGGTCGAAGGCCGTGGGCGCTTGAACCAAGCCGGCTAGGAGCGAAGCTTGCCAGAGCTCCAGCCGGTCTGGTGCGACCCCGAAGTAGATCTGGGAAGCCGCATCTATCCCATAGGCCCCCGAGCCGAAGTAGACCTCGTTGAGATATAGCTCTAGAACCTTCTCTTTGTCCCATTGGACCTCGAGACGGTAGGCGATAAGGGCCTCCTTGAGCTTTCGCTGCATGGTCCGCTCATCGCTGAGATAAAGGCGCCTGGCTAACTGCATGGTGATGGTGCTGGCTCCCTGCTCCACCTCGCCGGACGCCGCGTTGCCGACCAGCGCCCGCAGGACTCCCTTGAGGTCGACGCCGCTGTGTTCGTAGAAGCGGCGATCTTCGATGGCGACAAGAGAAGTCCAGAGACTAGGCGCGATTCCGTCGAAGGTCACGTAGCTGTAGGGCCCCGAAAACCGTTCGCTCTGCTTGAGTCCCTGCGCCACGCCCTCCGGAGAGGGCAGACTTCCCAAGTAGTAAGCAGCCAAAGCCATCGACACGAGAGCTCCGAGCACCACGGTCCAG
>CAZDLH010000560.1:0-2388 GCA_964505925.1 uncultured Burkholderiales bacterium | reverse complement strand
GTCTCGCTAAAGCGTCAAGGGTTATGAGGTGAGGCTCGGTCTTCACCGACGCGCAGGAAGGCCTGCTCCGATTTTTGGGGCAGGCCTTTCTTGCGTGGGGCGACGGCTGCTTCGACGGTTCGACCCCTCGGAAACAGAACTTCGAAAACGAGAACCTCGAAGCCCTCACCGACGAGTCGAGCTACGAGCGCGGTTCTCCGGGCTCGACCCATCGGATCTGCCGAACCTGACCGCTCGCCTCTTCAAACGGCACACCTACCGGCCGCCCCTCTTGATCCACCACCACGTGGACCTTTCCGTCCCGGGACCACCCGGGGGTCTGGTGTGCAGGCCTCCCAGGTCCGAACATACCCCGGGCGTAAGCCTGGAGCAGTTCGAGGCTCGAGGTGACCACCACGAAGAGCGCGATGAAAACCAGGGTCCACTGCCCGTTGAATATCCCGTAGACGGCCATCGCGAGGGCCAACCAGCGGGCCAAGCGAGCTGCGACTCGAGTAGCTCGAACCGCCCCGAGGCGCGGGGTTAAGGCCGCCCGCAGAACTCTACCTCCATCCATCGGAAGTGCCGGGATGAGGTTAAAAAGGCACAAGACCAAGTTGATGGTCAAGAACCAGCTCAGGAAAAGAGCCAAGAGAGGCTCGGCGCCCCCTATAAAAGCGACCATAGAGGCCAGGTGAGGCAAGGCGTAGATAGCCCCGAAGGTGATCCCGGCGAACAGTAGGTTCACCGCAGGGCCCGCCAGTGCGATCACTATCTCATGGCTCGGCTTTCGCAGGGTTCCGTGGATGCGCGCCAGACCCCCGATGGGCGTCAGCACGATATCTCGAGTCCCTAGACCGTAGTAACGAGCAGCGAAGATATGCCCGTATTCGTGGGCCACTACCACTGTGAAGACGAGGGCAGCCAGTAGCAGGCTGATGACGCTATCGGCCCAGCCACCGCGGAAAAGGCCCGATAGCACCAAAAAGAGGAGAAGAAGCACGAAGGTTCCGTGCAGCTTCACTTCCACTCCGAAGAGCCTGCCTATGGTGCGGGTCTTAAACATCCGCTAGACTGAACCGCCTCAAAGGGGCGCGGTTTCGCACGGCTGCATAGAAAGCTTGCCGAGCCCTCAAGACCGATACTCCCCGACGGCCTCTGGATGCATCAAGAGCTCCAGCAGACGCTGCCAGACCGCTCTTCGAGCTCGCCCCTGACGGCTGGCCTTGCCACCGAGGCTCAGTCGGCAGTCGGTGGTGGGGTGACGTACGGCCCGCTCGCTCGTCGGCAGACCGGGTAGGCCTAGCTCCGGACCGAGATCGTGACCGACGTTCACGAATGTTCGATGCTCGGTGATCAGCCCGGGTACCGACTTTCGTCGCTGTCCCACCAACTCCGAGAACGCAGAACTCGGCCAGATCTGGTCGTCGAGACCGCTAAAAAGATCCAACGGAGCTTCGATCTTCTCTACTGCGATCCGCCCGCGGTCGCGCTGGGTTCGGTCGGCCACCGCCTCGGCGTAGATCGAACGAGTCACGACCGGTACGTCCCCCCTAGGTTCCAAGCTGGCGTGGTCGCAAACCACATAAGTGAGCTCCTCAGTGCCGAACCGCCACGGCCCAAAGCGCAGTCCGCTGCCGGAAAATATCACACCCCGGGCGCGCTCGCAGCGGCGAACCAAAATCTCGAGGGCCGCTTCACTAGCTCTCCCAGAGGCGATCAAAACCACCGTTTCAGAGGTCTCCAACTGACGAAACCAAGCCTCTAGAAGCGGTTGGAGGTCGATCCCGTAGCTCGGCACTAGGTATTCGTCCACTCGAAAACCGAGCGACCGCAAGCAGTCGCTACCGCACAGAGCCATCGCGCCTCCGTTATGAAAGTAGGCGATGCTCGGGGCGCTCTTCGAGACCGCTATGGGAGCGCTCCGACTCCGTCTCGCGAATCGACCTTCCCACTGAAGAGAACCGTTGGCCACAAGGCTCGACCGATACTGAAGCTCCCCCGAGTCCGGCGGTACGAAGTCCACCCGCTCAGAGTCGAGGCACGCGAGGCTCCAGAACGGTCCCTCCGGGTCGACCCCGTAATAAGAATCGCCCATCCCCGCCTGAACCGAACTATCGAACCTGCCGTCGCCATCCACCAAGAAACGACTTAGACTCTGCCAGTTCCGATCCGCACCGTCGCGGCACTCCACGGTGAGCTCGACCTCCTGCAGAGGCGCGAATCCGGTCCCGACCACAGCGGGGGGCCTCGAGCACCATAGGTCTTCGCCAGATGGGGGAAAAACTAAGCGAACGTCTCCGGACATCTTAAGCTCGGCCTCCGATCCAGGTCGCTTCCTTAAACCAGCCCACGGTTTCGGAGATCTGCTCTTCCGATGCCCGCCACTGCCAGTTCCCCTCTCCTTGG
>CAZDLH010000559.1:0-2405 GCA_964505925.1 uncultured Burkholderiales bacterium | reverse complement strand
CAGGCGGTGCGGGCGTGATGCCTCGGGCTCGGGCGAGACCCCATCGGCCTCGACGCGAGCCGTTAGGGTGCTCCGCTAAGCTCGGGCTTCCATCGGAGAGGCGCCGCCTAGCGCAGGGGCTCGAGAATGCGTCGATGGGCCGAGCGGTAGGCGTGGTAGCCGCCCATACCGTGGATACCGCCCCCGGGGGGCACGGCGGCCGAACAGCAGTGGTAGCGTCCGCCGAGATAGTAAGGGTCTAATGCCAGCCGCGGCCTGGCTACCATCTGCCAGAGGGTGTTGGCCCCTCCGAGGATATCCCCCCCCGCGTAGTTGGCGTTGTACCGCTGGTACCGTCCGGGAGACCAGACCGAGCGCGCCAGAACGCGGTCTCGAAAACCGGGAGCGTACCGCTCGAGCTGGCTTTCGATGGCTTCGGTCAGGTCCGCTTCCCAACCGTTGGGAACGTGGGCCGTGACCCAGAAGGTCTGCTTGCCGGTCGGGGCCCGGTGCTCGTCGAAGAGACCCGGCTGGGCGGCTACCAGAAACGGGCGGGGGCTGGGGTGCCCGAGCCAGACGGCCCTCTCGGAGGTGGAGATCTCGCCGAGGTCCCCGCCGATGTGCACCGTCCCGGCGAGCCCCACTCGGGGATCGCTCCAGGGCACCGGACCGTCCAGCGCGTAGTCGATCTTAAAGACGCCCGGACCGCAGCGATAGCGGGCCAGGGAGCGTCTCACCCGGGGTGCGAGAAGCGGTCCGAGGAGACCCAACAGCTGGGGGGGCGTCAGGTCGAAGACGACGGCCCGGGCGTCCGGGAGGTCCGCCGCGCTCCGCACGGGGTGCTCGAGCTTCACCTGGAGGTTCGAGTAGCGCTCCATCTTGCGCTCTAGCGCGCGGGCGATGGCGGCCGCGCCGCCTCGGGGGGACGGCCAGCCTCCGAGGTGCGCCTGCACGGCTAAGACCGCCGCCACGGCGGAGCTTCCCAGGCTCTCCATAGGCAAAAGCGAGTGCCCGGCGAGCCCGGCCCACAGAGCTCCCCCCCGGCGACCTAGCAGCCGTCCGAGGAGCGCCGCCGGGGGTAGGGTCGCCGCACCGAAGAGAGGAAGGCTTGCGAGGGCTTCGGGCCGCGGGGGGCTCAGGACCGGGCCGAGCACCGTCGGCTCCAGCGCTGGCCAACAGGCGCACAGGCGAGCCAGCACCCCTGCATAGGTTCGGGGGCGCTCCAGCTGTTCGGCGGTCTTGCCGATGTCTCGCTCGAGCAGGACCGCCGGCTCGCCGAGCAGAGGGTGGGCCAAGGGGACCGGAGGGTCGCTCCATTGGAGCCCTTCAGCTTCGAGTTCCAGGTCTCGGAGTACGGGGCTAGAGCGGCCGAAGGGGTGAACGGTCGAGCAGATATCGTGCCGAAAGCCGGGCAAGGTGAGCTCGCGGGTTCGCACTCCCCCGCCGAGCTCGCTGGAGGCTTCCAGGAGCAGCACTTCGTAGCCGTCGAGGGCGGCTAGGAGCGCGCAGACCATGCCGTTGACCCCCGCCCCCACCACCACTAGGTCGGGTCTCTGTGGGGACCGAGACCGAGATGCTGTTCGGGGCGTCAACGGCAGGCTTCTAGACTAATGCGGCTCGCGGTCGATCCCGCTCTCTTCCCGGACGGTGCGCTCTAAGAGAGCTTTCATGACGTACCGGTGGGAGACTAAGAACTGCACGTAAGTGTCCATCGCTTCGAGGAAAAAGTCGAGAGTGATCGGCGACTCTGGGGCTAGCCCCATCTCGTCGGCCTTACTGCGGAGCGCCTCTACTCTCTTGAGGTCAGGCCGCATTCTTTTCACCGCATTGGCGATGGCCTGGTCCTCAAAAAATCCTTCAGCTTTCATCCATTCGAAAGAGTCCATTTCCGACATGCTCACGACCTCCAGGCCGCCGCTTTCTTGTCGCCGGAAGGCTACCCTGCTCTCAAAGGGGAGCGAGGCTCCAGAAGGGGGCGTCGGACACCTCCGGCAGGGCCTCGAACTCCACCCATCGCCCACCGATGGGGTGAGGTACCCGAAGCCGCCAGGCCCACAGCCCGATGGCTGGAACAAGTCGATCGCCGTCTCGCTTGTTCCGCTCCTCGGCGCGGCCATATTTGCGATCGTTGAAAAGGGCGTGGTCGCGGCGAGCGAACTGGACTCTGATCTGATGCCGTCGACCGGTTACCGGGTGCACCTCCATCATCGACCAGCCCCCGACTCGACAGGTCAAAGCGGCGGGGCGATACTCTAAGACGGCCTCTTGGGTCCCTTTGCGGGCCCGCTCGACGACCACCATTCGGTTCACGTCGGGCAGCTTCTTGAGGTGATCCTCCCAGCGCCCCTCCGGCGGCTCGAGAGTCCCACGGCACAAAGCCAGGTAGATCTTCTCGACCTTGCGCTCGCGGAAGGAAGCGCTGAGCC
>CAZDLH010000558.1:0-2406 GCA_964505925.1 uncultured Burkholderiales bacterium | reverse complement strand
CCCGACTCCAAGGCGAGCAGATCTTAGAACTCCTGATCTTTTCGACCCAGCAGCCTTCGGGTCGAGGATAGGTCTCTGAGAACGCTCCTCAACGGGCGAGCCTCGAGCGGAGTTCTTCAATGAATCGCCACGCTCTGCTCTTATTCTTTCTCTCAGGAGCCACTTCGCTGGTCTACGAAGTGCTCTGGATGCGACGCCTTTCCCTGATCTTCGGGCATTCGATCCTATCGGTCTCCACCGTCCTCACCACCTTTATGGCCGGACTGGCCCTCGGCAGCTATCTCGGCGGGAGATGGTCGGACAGGGTCAGGAAGCAGGGGCGCACCCCCGGCCAGTTCTTGAAAAACTACGGAACTCTCGAGCTCCTCATCGGCGGCTGGGCTCTACTGACCATCCCCCTTCTCCACGGAGTAGAGAGGCTGTACCTGGCTCTGGCCCGGGGAGGCCAGGAGGAGCTTCTACTTCAAGCGACCCTTTTTCTCGCTGCTTTCGCCGTTTTGCTCCCCCCCACCACAGCCATGGGCGCCACCCTTCCCATCTACACCCAGACCTTGGTCGGTAGCCGCGAGGAGACCGGGCGCTGGCTTTCGGTGATCTACGGACTGAACACCATCGGAGCCTGCGTCGGAGCCGCTACCGGCGGGCTAGTGCTGCTCCCCGTTCTCGGACTCTTCCGCTCCATCGTCTTGACCGCCGTAGTCAACGTGGCCATCGCTGTCACCGCCTGGCTCTGGGCTCCCAAACTCCGCGACCACGAACCCCGACAGCCCCTAGACGATCCGGGCGAATCGCAGTCCCGACCGGTGGATGAAGCGGCCCAAGGCAGCCTGCTTCTACCGCTGGTCTTCGGCCTTTCCGGGCTGACCGGGATGATCTATCAGATCGGCTGGACGCGAGCCCTCATCTTGTCCATCGGCTCCTCCACCTACTCCTTCACGCTGATCCTGGTCAGCTTTCTCGCCGCCTTGGCCCTCGGATCGTTCATCTACAACCGGCTCTTCCGTCCCCGGAGCCCCCGCTTGACGGACCTGGCGCTGATCCAGCTCGTGATCGGGGGGTCGGCCCTGCTGGTAACCTGGGGGATGGGCTGGCTACCGGTTCTCAAGATCCACCTCAAAGATCTCAGCGGCGGTTCGTTCGCCACCGTCGCGCTGCTGGATACCATCATCGTTTTCGTCGTCATCTCCATCCCGACCATCGCCTTGGGCCTCACCTTTCCGCTGGTCACCCACCTCTACACGACCCGGCTCGAGGAGTTGGGAAGAAAGCTCGGTGAGGCCTACGCCTCCAACACCTTGGGCGCCATCGTAGGCTCCTTCGGAACCGGCTTCGTTCTCCTACCGCTACTCGGTCTCGAAAACAGCATTCGATTGGCGGCCCTGTGCAATCTGATCGGAGCGGCCCTTCTTCTGGTGGGGTTTCGCAAAGCCATCCCCCCGGGGCTACTACGGCGCCAAGGGCTCTTAGCGCTAGGGCTGATAGCGCTGCTCTTGTTCGGCCCGAAATGGGACTTAGGGGTCGTAAGCTCCGGCACCGGTATCGGCTATCAGGGCCATCGGCTGCTGCCGCCTCCCGTGTTCTATCGCGATGGAGTCTCCTCTACCGTCTCGGTGGGCCTCCACCAGGGCATCTACCCTTACCTGTCGGTCAACGGAAAGACCGACGCCTCGATGTCTCGGGGGGATCGCCGTACCCAACTTCTCTTAGGTCTGCTGCCGGCGGCCCTGCACCCTAACCCCGAAGAGGTGGCCCTGATCGGCTTCGGCAGCGGGCAGACCGCGGCCGCCTTGCTGTCGGTTAACGAGGTGCAATCCCTGCGCTGCGCCGAACTCGAGCCGGCGGTCTTGGATACCAAACCGTACTTCGAAGCCTTCGCCCAAGGCTACTTCGAGGATCCTCGGCTCCAGGTCGTGGTGGAGGACGGGCGCCGCTTCATTCTCGGCTCTCCCCACAGCTTCGACCTGATCGTCAGCGAGCCGTCTAACCCCTGGATCGCCGGTGTGGGGAACCTCTACACCGTCGACTTCTACCGAGCCTGTCGAGCCCACCTCAAAGAGGGCGGAATCATGGCCCAGTGGTTTCACCTGTACGCGGTCACCCCTCGAGAGCTGCGGCTCGTGCTCCGTACCTTCTACACGGTCTTCCCTGAAGGAGCTCTGTATCAGACCAGCGGAGGCGACATCCTCTTGATCGGTAGCGAAGAGCCGACCTTCATGGAGTCCGAGCGCCTCGAACAGCTCTACGGGGAGGACTCCCCCGCCGCCTACTGGTTCCATCTCCTAGATCTGTTCGCCCCCGAGATGCTCCGAGGCAGCTACCTCACCTCCCGGGAAGGGGTCATGGCCTTCCTGGAAGAGACCTCCGAACCCGGTGAACGCGGTCAGCTCAACACCGACGATCTGCCCC
>CAZDLH010000557.1:0-2411 GCA_964505925.1 uncultured Burkholderiales bacterium | reverse complement strand
GCGCTCCATCGAGCACCTCCTCCGAGGCCACCGGTTCGAGCTCTTCGAGCACGCGGACCACCTCTTCGAACGCTTTTACTTTCGCCCGGTACCCTTCGCGGTCGGCGTAGTCGCTGGCCTGGATATCGCTGATCGCTTGCTGGTGGTAGGTCACCGCCTGCTCCACTAGAGCCTTCCAGGCCTCTGGCGGAGCCTGCTGGTTCAGTATCCCACTCAAGACGTTCCGAGCCGAGTTCAAGAGCGGATAAGGCGAGGTCCCAAAGGAGACATAGACCTCGGCGTACCTCTGGAGACTATCGAGCATGGGCCCGGTCAGATCGGCTAGAGTCGAGGCTCCCTCTAGCAGGCGCGCGTCGTCGCCCTCCTCTAGAGCGACCGCCAGTTCGGCGAGCGCGGCTTGGTAAGCGTCGTTCCCCGCCGCGACCTCCTCGACCAGGTCTCCATGGGCTACCTGGAACGCCTCGCCGTGGACCTGCAGCCGCTGATGAAAGTCTTCCTTGACCGCTTCCACGCCTTGCAGTCGAAGGCCGAGAAGCTGTCGGAGCGGCTCCGGCTCGGAGCGTCCCTCAGCCACCGCAACGGCAAGGTCGAGAATCTGATTCGTGGATTGTGATGGGGTGGTCAACTTCTGCATGGCTCGGCCTTCTCGATAAGTGTGAAAGGTTCATCCTTCGAATTCGGTAATTTTCCGCCTGGTCGATACAGGGCTATAAGGAGCCAAAATCCTCACGACCGAGCCCCTCGAATCTCCTAGAGGAGACACAAAAAAGCGTCCTCGGACGCGGGGTCCAAGAACGCTTTCTCAAACTAGACCCAATTCACCGGCTGGGTCGATGCCGAACGGATGAGCTAGGCGTAGAAGCTGGCACCCATTCCAACGGACAGGCCCATCATAGGGTTGAAGCCCATCATCGGGTTCATCATGCCCATCTGCGGCATGAACGGCGTGGAAGCCTGAATGCCGACCTGAGCGTGCTGCTGAACTCCGCCCATCCTGGCTCCGAACCCCTGAAACAGGTTCATACCCATCTGAAGAGGGTTGCCGAGACCGCCGAACAGGTTACCGAAGGTGCCTGCGATCTTACCGCCGAGGCCGCCGAACAGACCGCCGATGTTCCCGAGGCCCACCTTGCCGGCCAGGCCACCGAAAAGCCCGCTCAGACCACCGAATTTGCCGAGAAGGCCCGCGATACCGAGTCCGGGGATCGCCAGTCCTGCGAGCGGCAGCGCCACTTTAGCGAGTTTGCCGACCGTTTTGAGTGCACCGCCAACGACCTTCTTCCCAACGTTAAGAACACGGCGCCCGACCCGACCGATACCTCTAGCTACTCGACGTACTGCTCTACCCATAAGATGGTGAACCTCCAAGAAATCTACTGTTTGTCCTCCTACTCTCCCGCACGACTGGCCATCTGTCTAGCCATGAGGTGGATCTATTTTCCTACTACCGCTTCTAAGGCTGCGTCGTAGTCGCCGGCGAGCCGACTCCAGCAGTAGCGCCGAGGGCTCTGGGCCAGCCGCCCGCGCTCCACCGGCAGGGGCTCTCGACGCAGAACGGAGGCCGCTTTTAGCACGAGTTCATCATACCTTTCATACAGGCAGTGGGGGTGGAACTCACTCGGGAGCACTTCCGGGTAGCTCAAGCGGGCGGGCAAGAGGGGGTAGACCCCCGCCGCGACGGCCTCTAGTATAGAGATCCCAAAGAATTCGTGGCGAGCGACGCTCACCGTCAGATCGGCTCGCTCGAGCCAGCCCCAATAGCTCTCGCGGTCGCACCACCCGTTGTGCAGCAGCCGAGGCCCTAATCGGCGGATCAGCTCGGTCCGCTCCGGAGGCTCACGCTGGGGCTGCCCGCCCAATAGAACCACATCGAAGTCCACCTCTTTCTGGAGGTCTCCTATCAAGCGACAGAACCGTTCCGGGCCCTTGTCCCACTCCCACCTCTGATTCCATAGCAGAAGGGGCCGGGGGCTCGTCCGCGGCCGATAGCTCGCGGACTCCGGTAGCTCCAGCCCGACCGGCATCACGCGTCCCCGTTGTCTCAACCGCTCGCCGCGGCTGCGCTGTGTGAAGGTCGGCTCATCGGCAGACCAGTCCATCTTTCGCACGGCCCGCACCGTAGAGTCGAAATTATGCTGAGAGTTGAACCACAGCACATCGGAGGCCAATGCGCTCTGTAGGGCGATACCGACGGCGTGGTCATCCCGCCGCCCCTCGGGCCGCACCGGGTAGGTCAGCTGGTTCTCGTGCATATACATAACCGTGGGCACGCTCCCCAGCTGGGTCCGGCGAACGAAGGCCAAAAAGCTCGCGAGGTCGAGCATGCTGGTGGCCATCAGCAGGTCGACCGGCTCCTCTAGCAAGGCTGCCATCTGAGCCAGCGGCCAGGCCGCCTCCTTCATCCTCCGGGC
>CAZDLH010000556.1:0-2417 GCA_964505925.1 uncultured Burkholderiales bacterium | reverse complement strand
ATCAGCTGGGGACGGCGTACAAGTTCTTTCAGAAGCCGGAGCTCGCGCTTCAGTCCCTCAAACGCGCTCTAGAGATCAACCCGAACCTGTGGGAGGCTTATCTCCAGTGCGGAGAGATCTTCGCCCAGCTCGGGCAGAACAAGCTGGCGATCACCAATTTTCAGCGGGCGATCGATGCCAACCCTCGATACGCCGATTCGCACTACCAGCTCGGTCTGATCTACGAGCGCGAGAATATGAGTGCGCTCGCGCTACGCCATCTCGAACAGGCCATCGAGCTCGATCCCGAAAACGCTCGGTTCCATTTCGCCCTGGGTCGCGTCTACGTAAAGCAGACGAAGTACAAGAAGGCGATGAAGCAGTACCAGAAGGCGTTGGATCTGGACCCGAACGATGCGCGTATCCATCTTTGCCTAGCCGAGTGCTGTAAGCAGATGTATCGACCAGACCTGGCTATCCGCTGCTACGAGAAGGCTGTCGAGCTAGACCCCGACTCCTCCGAAGCGGTCTATGAGCTGGGTACCACCGCCCTGCAGCTGGGAGATATCGAGCGCGCGATCAAGGGTTTTAAGAAGGCGTTGGAGCTCAACCCTCAGGACGCTTACGCCCACTACAGTCTGGCCCAGGCCTACCATAAGCGAGACGAGTACGAGGCGGCGGCCACCCACTACGGCGAGGCGTCCCGCCTGAACCCGAAGGACGCTTATGCGGCCTATAATCTGGGATTGATGAGAGAGCAGCTGCATCAGTTCGATCTGGCTGTGGAGGCGTATCGACGCGCAGTCGAGCTTCGACCGCACGACGCCCAGTACCACTTTAATCTAGGCCAGGCCTATCTGCGAAACGAGCGTTTCACAGATGCCGCCGGCGAACTAAAGCAAGCCATTAAGCTCAACCCGAACGACCTGGAAACGAACTTCCTCTTGGCCGATGTGCATATGCAGACCGGTCAGATGGACGAAGCGATCAACTTGTTCCGTAGGGTCGTGGAGCTCAATCCGCAGTCGGTCGAGGCTCGCTTTCGAATGGCCGAAGCTTTTACTACGCTCGAGATGCCCGATTACGCTTTCGAGGCGTATCAGGAGACCGTCCGGTTAGACCCTCGGCACTACCGAGCCCTCTACGGATTGGGTACGATCTATCTTCACGATCGCAATAAGCCCAGCATCGCTGTGGACTTCTTTCAGCAGTCCTTGGATGTAGAGCCGTCCTACTCCGAGGCGATGGTGGCTCTGGGTGAGTCCTACATGAAGCTAGGCCAGCCGGAGAAAGGGCTTCAGTTCTTTGAACGCAAGCTCGAAGAGAACCGTCACAACGCCGATTTCGTCTGCAAGTATACCGCAGCGTTGGCCGAGGCAGGGCACGGAGAAAAAGCGCTCCAAGAGGTTCGCTTAGCGCTGCAGCTCGACCCCGAGAACCGGGATCTACGCCGGGCACAAGCCGAGCTGTACGGGAAGGCGGGTCAGCATCAGGAGGCTCTGGATGCATGGAGGTTCTTGGTACGGTTGGCCCCGGACTCAGCCGACGCCCGGGTCTCCCTTGCCGAAAGCCTGATCCGGATACAGAAGCTCCCGGAGGCGGTAGCCGAGCTCCGCAACGCTCTGCAGCTGCACCCCACCCACCCTCAGGCGAACCTTCTTTTCGAGGAGTACGAGGGTCAAGTCGCAAGCGACGATGTGCCCGAGGAGCGCGCGCCTTTGGCGACTCCCCAGGACCCATCGGCGATCTCCGACGAGGAGATCGAAGCCGGGAAGGTGGTCATCGAGAAGACCGAGGACGTCGATCCCGCTTCCGTCTTTACGGAGGTCGAAGAGGAGGCCCCCGCCCCTCCCCCGCCGGCGCCTTTCGGCCATCTTCCGACCATCGGAGCTGTGCCGTTCGAACTGGACGGCTCGGAGAGCGCTCCGGACGAGGAGCCCGGAGACGACGGACTCTTGGGGAGCGCCCCTCCCCCAGCCCCTCCCCCCTCGCTGAGGGTGAGTGCCGATGTGAGCGAGGAGGTCGAGTTCGATCCCTTCGCCGACCTTGGTGATGCCCTCTCGGACCCCGCACCAGCTTCCGGTGTGACCACCATCACCGATAGGCCGGAGAGCGCTCCGGCGAGCGACGACCCATTCGCAGACATCGGATCCTCTATCGCAGCGCCCGAGGCTCAAGTGGAGGTTGAGGAACCGTTTGGCGATATCACGGTGGCGGAGTCGAGCGCAGCAGCCGCGCCCGAGGCCCCGGCGTCGACCGACGATCCTTTCGCAGCAGCCGAGCCCGAGGCCCCGGCGGCGACCGACGATCCTTTCGCAGCAGCCGAGCCCGAGGCCCCGGCGTCGACCGACGATCCTTTCGCGGCAACCGAACCCGAGGCCCCGGCGTCGACCGACGATCCTTTCGCGGCAGCCGAGCCCGAGGCACCGGCGGCGACC
>CAZDLH010000555.1:0-2429 GCA_964505925.1 uncultured Burkholderiales bacterium | reverse complement strand
GACGATCCCCGAGGCGCTCTGTTCGCCACCTATTCGGATTACGACACGACTTCCTCCGGCGTGGCCATCTTCGACGGAGCCACCGACCTCTCCGACGGGGCAGCGCCGACCCGAATCATCTCCGGATTCGGCAATATGGCGGTTCCGATGGTAGCCGTCGACACTACCTCCGATCGACTCTTCGTCATATTCTCCGAAGAGGAAGAGGAAGGGGACGACGACTACCTCCTGCATCTCCACGTCTTCGAGAACGCCTCCGAGCTCGAGAGCGGCGACCAAGCCGACATCCCCCATACAGTGAAGTCTTTTAGTCTGCGCACCCAAGTCTCCGGTCTAAGCTACGACCATAAGTCCGATCGGCTCTACTTTGGCTCCCGCCACCATACGACCTCGGGCCTCTTCTTCATCGATGACGCGAGCGCCGACGGGACCACCACCGAAGCCACCGAGTTGGTGGAGTTCGGCGTCGACTCCCTAGACTGGAACCCTTGGTATTGGGACACCTTCATCGACACCGTGCGAGACCGTCTCTACGTGAGCGACTACTGGGGCACGCGAGTCCTGGTCTTCTTCAACGCAAGCCAGATCTCCGACAGCACGCCCCGCGCCCCGGACCGGATCCTCCAAGGCGAAGAGACCCTGCTCACGGGTCCCGACGGCATCCTCTTGGTTCGTTAGAACCGTCCGCTCCTCGAGGGCTGCCCCGGGCGCCCTCATAACCGAAAGAGCCCCGACCACATCTAGCGGCCGGGGCTCTGTCTTTTCATCGGTGGAGACCCTCCCAGAGCGCGCGCCCTGCGCCGGCCGAGCTCGACCCCAGCAAGGGGCTCGGCTCACCCCAACCGGTGATCAGCAGCCGATCGCGGGCCCGGGTCGCGGCCACGTACAGGAGGCAGCGTTCGCTCTGCTCGTGGTCTCGCCGTCACCAGAACTCGGCCCTCGGGGAACACCTCCGAAAGCAGTCTTTTCGCCCGATGCAAGAGCACGACCGTCTTGCCGGTCCCCGCACCGCCCAACACCCGAACCGGTCCGCTGCTCTTTTGCCTCACCAGCCGCTCTTGACTCGGGTGCAGAAAAAGTCGCCACTGGGACAAGGGCGCCTCCAACACCTCTTGGAGCTGGTCGCGACCCGCTATCTCGGCGAAGGCCGCTCGGGTCCCCGGATGGTCCAGCGCCGCCGCAAAATCGCTGACATCGACCGCGGCCTCCGGGGGTCGGCTGCAGAGCTCCTCGAGCGCCTCCTCCGGGCTGTAGCCGCAGGCCAGATAGTAGAGCGCCTCTCGAGCCTCAGCCGGAAGAAAGTCGGCCAGCTCGTCGAGCTCCTCTTCGGTCTGTAGGCTGAGAACCGAAGGCAGTAGCGGTCCCGGCACGCCGAGGCCCAACAGGACGTCTCGGCCGTACTCAGCGAACAGGCTCCCTTCTGGGTAGGGCGACGGCTGGGTATCCAGCGCCGGACGCTCCCTAACCTGGGAGGCCTCGCCGAACGGACCAGTAGAGTGCGAGGGACCGGGAGTCGTCGCCTCGACCGGTTGGGGCTCCACCCCCATCTCGCGCACCGAAAAGAGCTGCAGCACCCCGGTCCGCGGGTTCACCGAACAGCGGTATCGGCTAGCCCAGTTGTAAGCGTCGTCGTGGTTATCGATCCACAGCACGACGTAGATGTCGCCCTTCGGCGGGTGGGAGACGATGGCTCGGAGGTTGCAGTCCACCCGCACACTACGCAAAAGCGGATCGACGGCGCCCCTGATACGCTCGAAGTTGAGCCCGGGGCTCCGGGGGTTCTCGACGAACTTCTCCAGAAAAGTCCGAGCTTTTCTCTGGGCCGTCTTCGTCAACAGCGAGATCGACTCGATGCACGAATGGGCGATAGCTAACCGAAGGGACATCTCGCGAGGGCTTCGCCTCCTGAGCCCCCCCTCCTTGCTCGGGTACCCCCCTCGCGCCACCGATGGAGAACCGCCCCGGCGGTCGCCTTTCGAGCGGGCCTTACGAGCGAGGCAAGAGTGCGCTACCGCTGCTCAGAAAGGCAGCTCACCATCTCCCCGTCATCGGCTGCGCGACCGGACTGGAGCAGGTGGGCGACCCCCTCCTCCATCTTCTCTCGCACCCGGGCTCCCAGCTGCTTGAAGCCGAAAAGTCGCGCCGTTTCGCGCCCCAACTCTTCGGCGGGTAGGGCGATGTTCTGCCGCAAGATGATAGCTGCGCCGTTCGCCACCTCCTCTTTCGGGAGGTCCTGGGGATCTCGACGATACACCGGAGTGGGCAGGCGAACCGCGCGATACTCAGCGGGCTCCTCCAGCCAGAGAAAGTCCCCGTGCTGATGCACCTCCGGCGTCCTGGCCACCACCTCCGAGATCCGCCTCAACACCTTCTGGGTGGCGCGGGAGAGCCCGAAAGCCCCAGCCACTCGCCGGCTCGCCTCGGCGCTC
>CAZDLH010000554.1:0-2431 GCA_964505925.1 uncultured Burkholderiales bacterium | reverse complement strand
GCGCCTCCCCGGGAGGAGGGAAGCGACCCTCGGCCTGGGCATGCAGCACCGCGAGCAGTAAGGGGAGCTTGAAGACCGAGGCCAAAGGGAAAGGTTGGTCCCCGCGGACCGATACCACGACCTTGTCTCGATCAGCCACAGAGACAGCGAATTCCCCGTGCTTGCTGTACTGTTGTGTCAGATAGGCGATGTCGTTTTGCAGACGATCCCGCGACGACTGTGCCGAACTCGGAAGGGCGAGGCAAAAGAGCAGCAGTGCCAGTATCGTTCGTTTCATCGAGAACCTCTTTCATACGCATTTATCCGCTCGGCGGCTCGCCCTTGAAGGTGAGACAGCGCGGCCTTCACCGCCCCGTTGCACCACCCCAGCGCTAAGGTGCAGAGCAGCCACAGCCACACCTCTCGCCTGGAGACTTTGACACGCTGCCCTCGCTGAGGTTTCCCTGCAGCGAACAGTTTCTCTAAAGTCCGGAATCCTAAGATGAGGGGGAGCAGCGAACAGATCCTCTCACGGAGCTGCGAAGCTCGAAACCAGGTGGGATAGCAGCTCGCCGCGCTCAAGGCGCTGAGGCAGCGGTGGCCGACCTTACAGAACTTCGTATCGAAGGCAGGCGACTCTAGGAGCGGCAGATAGTAACGGCCTTCGACCTGATCTTCTGGGATGTCGCGCAGAATATTGATGTACTGGAGGGCTCGACCGAACTCCACTGCGGTCTCTAGCTCGTCCGGGGCGGTCAAACGAGAGAGCCTTTCATCGAACCGTTGTAGTGTGCGGGACCAGAAAGGTCCGACACAGCCCGCCACCAGATAGGTGTACTTTTCTAGCTCTTCGGCCTCCAGGCCCTGAACGGGACCGCCGTCTTCGAACAGCTCTTGATCCCAGAGCATCCCCTCGATAAGGGTTGCGACGACTTCCGAAACCAGAGCGCGCTGGTCGGAGGGGAGCCGGGAGAATAGCGCCAGGCTCTCCGGCAGGATGGCCAAGAGCCGCTCTTCGCTCGGACTGCTGAGCTCGAGGTCCGAAAGCCCGTCGGGACAGCGGGCGTCGTGACGCTCTATAGCGTCCTTTAAGGCGCTCAGAAGATGACGTTTGGTGTGGGGCTCGAGCTGCGGTTCGTCAGCGATCGAGTCTGCGCTGCGGGCGAGTAGGTAGGCCATTGAGATAGGCAGCCGCGGTCCGGGCGGTAGGAGGCTCAGGCTGAGATAGAAGGCCCGGGAGGTCTCTTTGAGGAGGGATTCCAGAAGAGCTGGTAGTTTCAGGTATCCGTTCATAGGTGGGGTTCGCTCTAGGTGGGGTTCCACAACGATCGGACCCGTCGGGAGGGTATCGCAGTTCGAAGTGGCAATTGAAGAACAATGGTTTCTGGTTCTGGACGGATATACCTCTATCTCGCGGTTGCGCTGGTGGTCCTCACGGTGGTCGGAGTGGTCTTCGTTCCCCGCATGCTCGATAGTTCCGGCTCCTCTTCCTATAGGGGGCTCGCCGAGAGCGGTCAGCTGGTGGATGAAAAGCCAGAGACCCAAAAGCTGGTGAGTACGCGTTTCCCTTTGAGGTCGTACCGCAGCTCGTCGGAGCAGCCGGTCGAGGAGCGGCAGCCCAGCGTCGAAGCTGAGCCTTCGGATAGCCCCACAGCGGGAGGACCAGATGGGACTCCCGAACAGGTTGGGCTGCCGACCAGGGCGGTCCCCGGGCTAGAGGCGAACAGGCCGCGAACCTCCGATAGGGTTACGACCCGTGCCTGGCTTACCGTCGACAGTCCACTTCACGCCAGTCCTAGGACGACCTCCAGCAGGCTGGGCACCGCCGACAAGGGGACCCAGGTGCGCTGGGTGGCCGAGGCTGAGCCGGGCTGGGAGGAGCTTCTCCTAGCCGATGAACGCTCGGTCTACGTACGTTCCAGTTCGTTGACCTTCGTCGAGCCAGCAGAGTCGAACCCTCGGAGTCTCGCCACCGGAATCGAGATCGATGCGGCGGCTCTAGCGCCCACCGTCGATGGCTTTCTGACGGCTTTGGCTTCGGGGGACCTCCTGCGCGCCGAGACTCATCTCGAATCCGGCGCACCCGAACTCCATCGAGAGACGCTGTCTGGACTGGCCGCCTTCACCGACTCCTCCCAGCGGGCTCGTCTGGATCGGATAGAGCCGTCCCACGATGGGGATCCGAGCCTTAGGCTCGTTCTCCTGGACTCCAACCAGATGGACGCGCAGCCAGTCAGAACTCTGTGGCGCTGGGACGGGGGTAGAGGTAGATGGCTTCTCAGCCGCTGGGACTGACGGAAAAAGGTGTTGGCATCCAGCGGTTGACAGTAGAGCTGAAACCGTGCTAAGAATAGCAGCAGTCAGGCGGGTGTCCGTAGCTCAGTTGGATAGAGTGTCTGGCTACGAACCAGAAGGTCGGGGGTTCGAATCCCTCCGGACACGCCAAGAAAAA
>CAZDLH010000553.1:0-2432 GCA_964505925.1 uncultured Burkholderiales bacterium | reverse complement strand
CAGATTTTTATAAGTGAAAGAGTAGCATTCTGAAAGTTTTTCGAACAGTTCCAGAATATGAACGGCTGGTAGACCGGCTGAGCTGGAGCTCTAACGTTTCCCGACCGCCTGGCGGCCCTGCGCGAAAGCTCTGTGAAGGACGGAGAACAGGAGTCGTGCTGGAGTAGAGGAAAATCTAAGAGGAGGCTCGAGGGAGCTTTCCACGACCAGCACAGGGATGAAAGGTAGCGATGGAGGAGCGAGATCTCGTTCGGGAACTACAGGAGCGGCTCGATGCGCACTACCGACCGGGCTGCTATGCCGAGGGGGAAGAGCTCTCCTTGGCCATCCTTGAGGAGCTGGACCCGGATTGGGAGTGGGCTCGGCTCTACCTGATGCTCTTTCTCAGCGCCCAGGACGCGTCGGAAGAGGCGCTGTCGCTGGCCGAGGAGCTGTCCGCCGCCTCGCTTTTCAAAGCTCTCGACCTGCTGGTCTTCAGCGGGGGGAGCGATACCGACCGACAGCTCTATGGACAGCTTCAGGAGATCTTGCGTGAGCGGGGTCTGACCCAGGAGCTCGAGAGCTATTTCGCTACCGAGGAGAAGCCCTGGCCGAGGGCCGACATCACAGCCGCGCTTCGGATGTGGGAGTAGGTTACAAAGGGTCGTTATGTTATAATAGCTGCTCACGAGAAAACCCCCTCAGGGGCGGGTGTGGAGGCGGATATTTCATGGAGATTCACGGACTGACCGGGGGGCAGGTTCGACCGAACCTGAGGATGTTCACCGAGAGCGTCGCGCCCGCTGCGGCCCAGAGCGGGCTTCCCCAAGACAGCCTGAGCCTACAGACCCGAGGCGCGCCTCGGAACGGTCCTGCTCCCAACACCAGACTGTCCGATATGAAACCCGAAGAGCTGAAAGCTTTGGGAGGGGGAGCCTCGGTGGAGACCATCGCCCGAGCCCAGCCGGACACCACCGTCGCAGAGCTCGGGCCTCTGTTGCGAAACCCTGAGGCGTTGGACTCCATCGCAGGGCTGATGCAGCACCGAAACGATCTCAAGATCGGGGATTTCATGAGTCGGGATCGGGAGGGGAACGTGCGCATGGATCCCTCTTACAAGGACCCCCAGACGATGGAGCTTCTCAAGGAGCGCGACAACATCACGCCTAGCGAGATCTCCGCGATGAGGACGAATTTCACCAAGACCCTTAAGGACCCCGATATGGCCCGGATGGCCACTCAGAAGAGTTTCGAGCTCTTGAAGAAGCGCCCCGATCTGAGCCCTGAAGAGCTGAGCAAAATGATGCACACTTTCCACGGGTCCGTCGGTGGCGACGAGAAGAGCCAGCAAGGGGGAGGAGGCCCCGAAGGGGGGGGTATGGCCGCGCTGTCGATGTTCGATTCGGCGGCCAAAGCCATGTCTGAACGCAGCGACCTCGATCCTAAGCGGATGGGGGAGATGGCTCGCTCGGTAGGGGAGCTGAGCTCTCCGGAGGATAAGAACGGCCCGAGTCTGGTGGCTGAAGGGTTCGAATCGGCCACTCGGTCGCTCCAGGAGAACCCGCTTCGCCAGCCGGAGGATATGTCTAAGCTCGCCGAGACGATGGGACGCCATATGGGAGGTGACGACGAAGACTCCGGGGGGCATCGGATGAACGCCTTTAAGCAGACCTCCGAGATGTTGGGCGGTAACGCCTCCATGGATCATAAGGACGTGGACCGCATGCTGACGCAGGCGGCCGAGCGGGATCCGAAGATCACGTCCGGTGAAGGCGGGCAGAGCACAAAGCGGATGGCGTCGGTGGTCAACGACGTGACCACCGGGGTCAAGCAGGGCTCGGTGCCGCCCACCGACCTGTCGGCCCACTTTCGCAATCAAGATGCCGAGCGGGCGCGTTTCCAACCCCAGGAGCAGAACTCGCCCCAGCAGCGTGGCGAGGGAGAGCAGGGGCGAGAAGCCGGAGCCGCGCCCACATCCGAAGGAGCGCCTCGAGAGTCGAACGCCACCGCCGGGAGCGGGGGCGAGCCTCCGGCTACCGAGCGCTCGGACCCCTTCGCCCGGGCGGCTTCGGTTCCGTCGTCCCGACCGGGCGAGGCGCCGACAGTGGACCCTGAGACCGCGCAGCGAGCCGGTCCGGGCCAGGCGGCCGGTACTCGGGGGTCCGAGCAGGGGAGCCGGACCTCCCGCGATGCGGGTGCAGGGGAGAGCCGGGGCTCGACACCGGAAGGGAGCGCTTCGGGGAGTGAAACCAGGCGTTCGGGATGAGTCGGTCAGGTGAGGAGTTTCGACATCCGTTGACGCGGTAGGGGGGCTCCCCCTTACGATTGGCGAAATTTCCAGGATGAAGCTCGAAGGCGAGTCCCCCCCGGCCGCTCGGGGCATTTCGGATGGTGGGAGAGTTTTAAGAGCGAAAAGATCACGATCGTCGTGGTGTGATAGATGGCACTCTGAG
>CAZDLH010000552.1:0-2439 GCA_964505925.1 uncultured Burkholderiales bacterium | reverse complement strand
CTTCCCCCTTAAGGGGCAAGCCTCCTCGTCCTAGTTGCCGGTTCTCGGGCCGACGGAGCTCATCTCGCCCCCCGGCTCGGCGGTGGGGTCGGCGGGGGGGTCGGAGAGAGAGTCGGGCACAGGGTCGACGATGGGCTGCTCGAGCCCGGCGGCGATCGGTACTAAGCCGCGGACCTTCAGTTCGATGAGCGCTCGTTTGATGGCCGCTTCGCGCTTGCGTCTCCCAGTGATCAGGGTAGACCAGTGGTCTTCGCTGATCGGGTCGAGCCAGACGGTGAAGAGCCCCATCCGGTTGCCGCCCACTATGTCGCTGAAGATCTGGTCCCCTACCATGACGGTCTCTTCAGGTCGGGCATCCATCAGCTCTAGAGCTTTTCGAAACGGGGCCTGAAACGGTTTTCGGCTCCAGAAATAGCACGGGACCACATAGTCGATGGAGAGGATTTTAGCCAAGCGAAACAGTCGGCTAACTCGGTGTCCGGGCAGCATAACGTTGCTGACCAGGCTGACCTTTTGCACCTGCCCGCTCTCCCGGAGACGATCGAGGCACGAGAGCACCGAGCGCTCGATCTGTTGGCCCTTCTGAGGCAGTAAGGTGTTGTCCAGGTCGAGACACAGGTGTTTTCTCCCTTCGCTCAGCACATGGGAGAAATCGATCTCTTCAAAGCGAGAGGCCCAGTAGTCGGGTATGACATCGTCGGCGAGGTTAGACATCGGGGAAAGACTCCGAGTCAGGGGTGCGCGACCGTACCGTTTTCTCCTTCCGGCCTCCAGAGGAGCGAAGGATCTCTACCGTTGAGCCGGCAGCGCTTTCGATCTTGGTCTCGGTCAGGCCGATGGAGACGATCTGATGGCTTTGGGCGCGGCTCCAGACGTAGACCCGCCCGTTCTCCTGGAGGCTCAAGACGAAGTCGTCCCGGAGCCGATCGCTTTGGCCCTGGAGCCTGGGATCGCTGAGGCTGGCGATCGGTGAGGAGAGTCCGGCTTCCCGGAGGCTGGCCAGGATCTGGGCGCTGAAGGTCGGATCTTCTTGTTCTCGGCTCTGCTCTACCCCGCGGGATCGAGATTTCGCCTCGCTCTGGGGGGCCTCCCGCAGGGTGAGTTCGTTGGGCACCACTCCGGGTAGAAACGGAAGGCCGGGGAAGAGGTGAGGTGCGCCGGAGGAGCTGCCGCGCCTTTCGGCCTCCAGTCGACCGTGTCGACTCTCGTGTTCTTGGAGGCGGCCCTGCTGCTGATCGGCTAGCTCGCGATCGAAGCTCTGGGGCTCCGGCACCTTCTGCGCTCGCCCTAGAAGCTCTTCGAAGTCGTCGATCTCCTCTCGGTCTTGAGCGCTGCGCTGCCCCGAGCCGGTGGCGAAGAGGTCGGCCCGCTGCTGAATTCTTTTTAGGTCCCCACCGGGGCCGTCCATCGGGGTGTTGGGTGGCCAACTCATCGTGTTCGAGCCTCTAGCGTCTGTATCGGTATCGCAGTCGAGCAAAGAGAAAGCACAAGCCTGCGCAGATCGCGTAGAAGGCCAGACTGGGCACGATCTGGTCTCCGGCCTCCATCAAGATAGAAGCTTCCCATTCCGCCGAGCGGGGTAGTCGGCGCAGCACCGACTGAACCGCCCCCATCGGATGCAGATTCAGGCAGCCGCTCGCGTCCGACGACAAGTTCAACCAGCGATCGAGCAGCACTAAGCTCGATAGGAAGGAGACTCCGCCCAGGATGAAGGCTCGGTGTGGGGCCTGGCGAGAGCTCAGGATAAGCCAGAGCAGAAGACCTAAGACCGGCAGGCCCACGCCTTCGGACATCCCGGTAAAGATGGGGACTATGAGAAGCAGATAGAACGCAAGAATCCGAGCGTTGCGAGCTGCGAAGGGCGGTACGGGAGTCATGGAGCCGATGGCCAGACCCACGCACCCTCCGACTAAACTCAGGATAAAGAGGAACGCGAAGATAGATAAGACGAGATACCACGGCAGGTGA
Organism: uncultured Burkholderiales bacterium; assembly: GCA_964505925.1. Taxonomy (GTDB): domain Bacteria; phylum Vulcanimicrobiota; class Xenobia; order Xenobiales; family JADMJV01; genus JAEXNA01. Next base: position 471 of record CAZDLH010000552.1, on the reverse strand, counting down.
AGGGAGAAGAAGATCGCTGCGATGGGAGCGAACATGAGGAGTTCGACCCACATAGGCGACAGACAGGCGCACAGCTTAGCCACCAACACGGCGTTGGCCGAGATGGGGGTCACTTGGACCACCGAGGCGGTCTGACTCTGAAGATCCCGAGAGAACGAGACCGCACAGTATATCGCGGCCCGCAGACCGATCAGTAGGGCGAGGCCCGCGGCCATAAGGGATAGGTACTCGGTGGCGGTATGAGAGCCGTGGGGGGATAGGCGACTCGAATTGAACTCCAGGAGGATCGCACCTACGCAGATCAGGGCGAACCAGGTGGGCCCGGGGTAGATGTTTCTGGCATGAGCGCGACGGCCGTCGAGTTGGAAGAGGAACTCGCGACGTAGGAGGAAGAGAAATCTTTTGAATCTGTTTCGGTTCACGGCTGCTGTCTATCCGGATCGCCTCGCTATATGGACAATTATACTTTAT
>CAZDLH010000551.1:0-2441 GCA_964505925.1 uncultured Burkholderiales bacterium | reverse complement strand
GGAATCCGCCGTAAGAGTGGCCTATCAGGTAGACCGGGTCAGGTTCGGCCAAGACGGATTCCAAGAGCGGCTGGAGGTCGTCGGAGTAGACGTAGTCAGCGGGGCTGGGGTGCTCCGGGCTCTCCCCCCAGTTCAGCAGATCCGGGGCTGCGAAGCGAACGCAGCCCTCCCACTCTTCAGCCAGAGAACGCCACTGCTGCCCGGTCATTCCGGAGCTATGGAGTGCGAGGACGGTGGGACCGGAGGAGCCCCAGCGCCGAAAGTGTAGGCGTGTGGGGGTCACTTCGAACCCCCGGAGCAAGGCCATCGCATTCGTAGTGCCTACTGCACTGGAGATGTTTTCGCCTTCCGTATCGCCTCGGTACAGCTCCGGTGGGGCGGGAGCGGAAAGCTCGGAACTCCCCGGTGGTGGGTGGTTTATCGCTCGAAATCGTTTTGACAGCCCAGGGCATTCCGGGTTAAACTCTCGGGCGATTATGAAAAAAGAAGAGATCTGGGAACAGATTGAAAAGAACAGCCAAGAAGTTGCTCTGCGCAACGAACTGATCGAGGCTGGTGAAGCGTTCGAGCTCACCGCCGATCAGGAGCGAGCCATCGAGTGGCTTAACAGTAAACTTGAGGAGGCCTCTCGAACCGACCGCCTCCTGTTGAAGGCGCCGACCGGCGCCGGAAAAACCGAAGTCTTTTTGAGGGTCTCCATCAACCGCGCGCTGGAGACCGGTCAGGCGGTGGTGGTCTTGATCCCCACCCGCGACCTAGCCCGCCAGCAGGCTGACTATTTCACCGACCGCTTGAGCGACACCGGAATGGAAGTCGAGCAGATGCACGGCGGTGTCCCTCCCCGACTGCGTATGAAGATCGTCGACCGGGTTAAAGACGGTCAGGTCCAGTTCGTGGTGGGGAGCGCCATGCTGATCCAGCACCGGAAGTACCGTTCGATGCTGGAAGCGGCAGCGCTCATCGTGGTGGACGACGTAAACGCCTTCGACGAGGAGGAGGACCTCCAGCACCTGCGCGGTCTGAAGACCCCGGTGCTCTACACCACTGCCACTCCTCAGGCCGTGGATCGGCACCTGAAGGCCGAGCGGGCCTACGACAAGATGTTCGAGATGACGGTGATGCCGTTCGATTCGCCTCCCACCACTCTGCACGAACTGCAGGCCAGCTGGAACGAGAACATCTTTACTCAGATCGATATGGGTAAGGACGTCTTGCAGAAGCACCTCGACGAGGGCAGTCGGGTCTTCATCATCTCGAAGACCCGGGCTCGGGTTCCGGTGATCGCGCAGTACGTCAAGGACCGCTTCGGAGTGCCGGTGTCGATCCTTCACGGCGATATGGCCGACTCCAAAGAGCATCGGAGCAGGATGCGCGGCAAGAGTACGGTGAACGAGGACCGCGTCTCGATGATGCGGCAGTTCCGGGAGAGCAAGCCCGCCATTCTGGTGGCGACGAACCTGGTGGGATCCGGTCTGGACATTCCGATGGCCGACATGGTCTTGGTTACCGACGCCGACCACTTCGGAGAGGCCGAGCTCGAGCAGCTGATGGGCCGGGTAGGAAGACGGGAGCGCGGCTCGGATGCAGTGCTGCTTCGGGGCACCACCGGCAGCCCGATCAAGGCTGGGATCAAGGTTCGTACCACCACTCGTATCCGAAACAAGAAGGTGATCACCACCTATCAGATCCAGAGCAAAGGGCGGCGCAATCCCGATCGGCGCAGAGTCGTCTAGTCGAGCTGTCAGAAGCTAGGAAGAAACGGAAATGATCCGGCCCAACGGTCGGGTCTTTTACTTTTTGCGGCGCTCTTTTCGGTAGCTGCGATAGACCCGCCACAGGTACCACACGACCACTCCGACCACCACGGCGGTGGATAGCGGGTCGAGGTACTGCTGGACCCGCTCGTAGTTACGCCCGAGAAGTGAACCTGCGTAGGCCAGCGCCAGAGTCCAAGCGAGGGTGCCGCCCGCCGTGTAGGCTAAAAAGAGCGGCATGGGCATCCGCACTAGCCCGGCGGGCACCGAGATCAAGGAGCGAAGGCCCGGGATCAGCCGGCAGAAGAAGATGGTGGAGCGACCGTGGCGTTCGAACCAAGACTGGGCTCTGTCGAGTTCGTCCGAGTTGACGGCGAGCCAGAAACCTTTCTCGTCGACCCACTCTTTGAGCCGCTCTTCACCGATCTTCGTCCCCGCGTAGTACAAAGGGAGCTGGCCAGCGACCGAGCCCAGCCAGCCGGCTAGGACGACGCCCCAGAACACCAGGTCGCCGCGGTCGGCGACGAAGCCCGCCAACGGCATGATCAGCTCCGAAGGGATCGGCGGAAAGATGTTCTCTACGGCCATCAAGACGAAGACAGCGAGATAGCCGCCCTGTTTGACGAAGTCCGTGATCAGCTCGAACATAACTAGTCTCAATTTGAAGACAGAGGGGAAACCCCCTTC
>CAZDLH010000550.1:0-2445 GCA_964505925.1 uncultured Burkholderiales bacterium | reverse complement strand
CTCGAGCGTCTTGCGGTTGAAGAGCTCTCCAGGAGTGACCCGAACCAACGATTCGACCCGATCCTGCGGATAGACGGTGACGCCTTCGACCTGCACATCGGTAACCCAGATGCCGTCGACCACAGTCAGGGTCAGCGTCCCGTTGTCGAAGGCCACATCCGTAACGTGAGTCGGGGTCCGTAGAAAGCCCAACTCCTCGTCGTAGTACTGGTTGATGGCTTGGATATCGCTATGGATGGTTCGGGTATTCAAGATCTGGCCAGGCTGGGTGTCGATGATCTCCTGCAGGGTCTCGTCGGTCACCACCTCGTTCCCTACGAAGCTGATCTCTTCGACCATCGGGTTTTCCAACACTCGGAAGACCAGTCTCATCCCTCCGGGAGCAGCCGGCGTAGCGAAGCGCACGTCGGTAAAGAAACCCAGGTCGTAGATCGCTTGCAGATCGCGCCGCAGTCTCGGTTCGAGAAGCGGATCGCCGATCCGGGTGCTGACCACCTCGAGGATCGCCTGACTGGGGACCACTCGGTTCCCTTCCACTTCGATGTTCACGATAGGAGGCGGGCCCATCATATCTTCATCTTCGAGAGCTTGGGGGTCCGCCCGGGGAGGGCCGACCTCATCGGCAGGCTCGGTCTCCTCCTCGGAGACCTCGACCGCTCCCTCAGTCTCGTCGAGCACATCGGGTGCCGCCATCGACTCTTCGGCTTCATCGGCCGCCTCAGGTTCAACGGCCACCTCAGACTCGGCGAACTCCTCCTCGAGCGCCCTAGAGGGCTCCTCTTCGGGCAGCTCCGGGAGCTCCGCGCTGGAATCGTCGGCCGGCTCCGGGGACTCGACGTCCTCGAGGATCAAGGCATCGATCACCTGCTGCGTTCCGTCGGCCCTGGTCTCGAAGACCAGCTGGACCTGTTGCCCCGGTTTGAGCACATCCACCAGACTGTCGTCGAGAGGGAAAGAGCGCGACTCTCGCTCATCTTCGAGGAGCAGCTCTAGAATGCCATCGGTCACTGCTAGAACGCGGCCTCGCATCTGGCTCACTTCCCCTTGGGCCACCTCGAGGACCCCCTGGCCGGCCCCCGGTGCGACCGGCTGCCCGAAGACGGGGGTCACATTCAAAGCCAGTATGAGAACGAGGGAGAGACCCCTCCGGGTCAGGTCTAAGCCACGTCTCATCTCGAGGCCTCGAGTCGACACCTCTCTCGGACCGAACTCTAGCCATTGCGGCGTGATATCATCAACTTCTACTCATTCACTCTCTTGTTCTCATCGCGAGCGACCGTAGCCGTCCCAACTGGAGCGCCCAGCTAATTTCGCCTATTCTAGAGACCGACTCCAGCGGGATCAACCCCGAACACCTGTTCTAAGCGATAAAACATCAAGGGATCCCTACCCTAAAATCCGAACTTCAATGCATGGATTCAAGAATCCGTGAAATTTATTCTAACTCAGCAGGGTTCTACCTGTCGCTTTTCCTTTTCTTTCTCCTTTCGATTCCTGCTGCGGCACAAGAACTTTTGTGGGCCCACCATAGCCAGCACACGGAGCCTCAGCTCACGATCATCAGAGAGGGGTCCGATCCGGTACTCGTTGTGGTCGGTAGCCCGTTCCACTCCACCGCGTTCGCCCTCGACCCGACCGACGGCCACCGGATCTGGAAATCGGACCTCGGCGGCTCGCTGGCCCGCCCCGGAGCGCTGGTCGCCGACGTCGTGATCCTAGCCACCCACACCGGGCGCCTCCTCGCCCTGGAGACCGGTACCGGAGAGATCCTGTGGCAGTCTCGTACCGAACGAGCCTCAGACTACGCTGCCACCAGCCCGATCTTCATCGACAGTTCGCTCTACACCCTGAGTCGCAGAGGCGTGCTCAGCCGTTTCGATCTCATAGGCCAAAGGCAAAACCAGATAGAGATCGAGACCCTCTACGAGGATCGCCGCCCCGATCTCGTGCCGCTCTGGCGCAACTCCCGGGCTCTCAGCTTCCTAGACCAAGCCGGGCGTCTGCGAACTTTCGAACTGGAGACCCTCCGGCCGCTCGAGGAGCTCATCATACCCAGCGCCCCAGGGGCCGGACTCGACTCTTCGCGCAGCGAGATCTTGGCCGGAATCTATTCGGCCGGCCGCCAGATCGTCTGGACCACCGAGCTTTCCGGAAGACTCCGGGCGACCTCCACCGAGGACGGCTCGAGCCTATGGGCGAGCCGACTCGGGGCCCTCGAAGAGCTCTGGAGCGAGGAGGGGCGGCTCCTCGCGGTCCCTATTCTCTCCTCCGGGGACGACCAAAGAGTCTTGATTTTGACCCGCCAGAATGCATCGGTCTACGACAGCTCGTCAGGCGAGCTGCTGCAGCGAACCCCACTGCCCGCCGCCGCTATCGCTCCCCCGCTCTACGATCGAAAGCGCAGAACCTGGTGGCTGATCACCGAATCCAGCCTCGTCGAACTCG
>CAZDLH010000549.1:0-2463 GCA_964505925.1 uncultured Burkholderiales bacterium | reverse complement strand
TCGACCCAACCCTTCTCTTTGAGGACCTTTAGGGTCCCGCCCACATCCTTCGCCTCCAAGCCCGTTCGCTCGGCGATGGACGGCATGGGGAGACTCTCGCCTGCACTATCTAGAGCTTCGACGATGCACCGCTCCGGCAGAGCGCCGTTCCACGAGGCAGCCTTCTTCCCCACACTCAGTTCCCGATAGGGGATCTCTTCGACTTCGATCTCCGCCCCTTGACGAGTGACCAGTACGGCTGAAACCTTCGCCTGATCAAGCTCGCAGATCCGGGCCAACTCCGCGAGTTCTACGGAACGCGCCTGCTCAGCCAGGGCGGTAAGGACCGAGTAGTCGATCTCTTGTACCTTTTGCATCCACACTCCCTCGATGGCCTAGCGTCTATCGCGCCGGGCCGTTTGAGCCTGGAGCCTCCGAGGCGTGGGGAGGGATCTCCTGCTTGTAGCGCTCTCGCCGACGAGTCTGCCTGAGTCGAAGAGCAAAGAGCGCTCGAGGAGTGGACCTAACCGGGCGGCCTTCCTCGAGCCGAACCGGTTTTTTTCTCCTGCGAGGATGATTCTTCTAGAGCGGTCCGAACCTTGGACATCAAGATGGATGTGAACGACGCCCGGATTTTAGTTGTCGACGATGAACCTCCCGTGGTTGAACTGATCAAGAAGGTGCTGATCCGACGAGGGTTCCGTTCGGTGGAAGGGACCACGGAGCCGACCTCGGTCGTGAGCCGCTGTCGACTCGAAGAGCCAGATCTCGTGCTCTTAGACCTGAACATGCCAGGGAAGAGCGGGTTCGATCTGCTCGAGGAGATCGGCGCTATAGATTCCAAGTTCGGCCCCATACCGATCATCGTTCTCACCGGAGAGCGAGGCCGACAGACCCGAATGCAGGCCCTGGATGCCGGTGCTCGCGACTACATCGTCAAGCCCTTCGATTTTGAAGTGGTGGCCCGGATACGCAACCTTCTGGAGGCCCGCTTGCTGAGCAAAGAGCTGGTCTGGCGCAACGAGCGCCTGGAGTCTGCCATCGCCAGTCGCACCGAACCCCTAGAGAAGGTACTGCGCGACTGCCTAGAGGTAGTGGGTCGGCTCTCGCACCGCTCTTTCCCCCCCCCACGCTGGCCTAACATCGGGTTCGCTGCGCTCGTCGAAGAGGCAGCCAGAAGGCTCCTTCCACCCTATGAAGACCCCGGGTTCTTGGGCCGGGCTGCCGTCTTGCGCGACCTCGGCAACATAGCGGTCGACGAGTCCATTCTGGCCAAGCCCGGGCCCCTCGACGACATCGAATGGGAGGTCGTGAAGACCCATCCGCACCGGGGAGCCGAGCTCCTCGAATCCACCGGCTCCCCGTTTCTCGCCTTGGCCTCCAAACTGGCCCTCGAGCATCAAGAGCGATGGGACGGGACGGGTTACCCAGCGGGTCTCCGAGGTCAGAGCATCGCTACCAAGTCTCGCTTGGTGGCTCTGTGCGACGCCGTCGAAGCGATGCTCTCAGAGCGACCGTATCGACCTGCTCGGACCTCAGAAGAGATCGCCCGGGAGCTCCGAGATGGAGCCGGCACCCAGTTCGACCCAGAGCTGACCGCGGGTTTTCTCGAACACCTCCCCCAACTCCTGAAGATCCGTAAGGGAGAAGATTGTGAATCGTGAATCCTCCGCCTTAGAAACGCTCGCTGGCAGCATCCTCTTCCCGTATCTGCGCGCTCTAGCTCACGAGATGGCTTCGCCGGTCACCCAGATCCTCGGCTACACCCAGATGGTGCAAGAGATGCTCCCGGACGGCATCGACTGTCAAGACGATCTCCAACACGTAGAGCACGCCGCCGGCGAGGCTAGGGATCTGATCGGAACGCTCAGCCGCATGGCCCGGCGCGAAGTCACCAACCGTAGATGCCATCTCGCCGACCTCTGGATCGACATCTCGCGCTTGGCGCGGATCGTGAGTTTCCGCAACTCTAGTCAGCTTCACTGCACGGCTCAGAGCAGCTTCGAAGGGGTGGACGTCGCCGGCAACCCTTGGCTACTCCGCGCTGGGCTGTTAGCTGTGATAGGCGCCAGTTTCGCGAGTCCCAATGCCGAGCTCACCCTAGAGGGCACCGAAGACTCGGCTATCTGGACGGTGCGAGCCGAGTCGTTCCATCGAGACTGCGGGCCCCCGCTACCCGAGCGTCCCCACGCCTTGGAGTTCGGCCTGGAGCTGCTCCGGGCCGAAGGGGCCGAAATCGAGCAGTCAGACACCGTCGTGTCCGTCTCCTTGAAACTCCTGGCCCACTGACCTCAAGCGCTCTAGGGTGACCTCGAGCGCTTCAGCCATGGCTTGCGGCTCAGCACCGCTAAAATAGGGGCCCGGTGGGAAATCGTCTTGAACCCAAAGCCCTTCCCACCCCCGGTCGAAGGGCTCCTCGCGCAACGGAATCCGCTCGAGGATCCGGTTCTCCCGCCAGATCGTCAGAAGCGAAGAGGTCTGCGG
>CAZDLH010000548.1:0-2464 GCA_964505925.1 uncultured Burkholderiales bacterium | reverse complement strand
CCTCCTGGAGAGCCGGCGGCCCTAAACCCTTAGCCCCCTGGCTCTGAACCCCGACGGTCTCCGGCCACCAGCCCTCCGGCATCAACCCTCCGGCATCAACCGACGAGCCGGCCCGAGTCGCGCACCGGGCCGGCTAGGGGAGTGTTCTACTGGCGTCGAACTGCACCGTCGATGAACTTCTTCGGTCCCCACATTCCACCGCCCGGCGGGGAGCCGCTGTTCCATCTGCTGGTACCGCACGGCTCCACCTTACCGGTGACCCGCAGCTGCCGGGGCTGCGGCCTGACGCTTTCGGCCCTACGCAACAGTTCGACGGTGGGCTGCCAGCTCTGCTATGAGTCCTTCCAAGACGTGCTCCTGTCGGTGCTTCAGCAGCTGCACGGCGCCACCCATCACTCGGGCAAAGTGCCCTCCAAGAGCGAGCAGAAGCTGCGCCAGCAGGTAGAGGCCTTCCAGGCCCAGCTGCAGGAGGCGGTCAGCCAGGAGAGGTACGAGGAGGCCGCCGTTCTCCGGGACCGGATCGCCAATCTCCGGCGGGATCTCGGCGATGATTGAGCTGGACCGTTTGGAGTGGCTGACCGTACCCGGAGCCTCCCAGGACGTGGTGCTGTCCACCCGCATCCGGCTGGCCCGGAACCTCTCGGCCCACCCTTTCCCACCGGTCTCCGACGCCGAGGTCGCCGGGCAGGTCTGCCGTGAGGTACAGCAGGCCCTGGCCCGGGAGTATCCCCACTGGAAGCGGCTGGAGGTCTCGTCGCTTCCCATGGCTCAGCGCGCGCTGCTCTTCGAACAGCACCTGATCTCACCGCACCTGGCCCAAAAGTTGGTGCCGACCATGGTCGCCTTCTCCGAGACCGGGCGATTCAGTCTGATGGTCAACGAAGAGGACCACCTGCGCCTGCAGGTGCTGCTGCCCGGCTCGGCCTTGCAGAAGGCGTGGCCCGCCATCGAGGAGGTCGAAAAGAGGCTCGAACGACAGCTCGACTTCGCCTACCACCGGCGCTTCGGCTACCTGACCTCGTGCCTGACCAACCTGGGCACCGGGCTGCGCGCCTCGGTCATGCTGCACCTTCCGGCACTATCGTGGTTCAACGCCATCCCCAACATCAGCCGGCAGATCGCAAGCGTTGGCCTGACCGCCCGGGGCCTGTACGGCGAAGGGAGCCAGGCCGAGGGCCACTTCTTGCAGATCTCAAACCAGGTGACACTCGGGCCTAAAGAGGTAGACATCGCAAATAAGGTAGAGTCGGTGGCCCAGCACCTGGTGAGCTCGGAGCGCCAGGCTCGGGGTAGCCTGTTGACCGGCTATCGCAACCGCATCGAAGACTCCGTCTGGCGGGCTTGGGGGGTGCTGACCAGCGCCCGCTTGTTGGGGTCGGCCGAGGCCACCGAACAGCTGAGCCTGGTGCGGCTGGGGGCTCTGCTGGACCTGCTGCCCGACCTGGACCCGAACCGGCTGCTGCGGCTACTGATCGCCATCCGCCCGGGCAACCTGCAGGAGGCCGCCGGCCGGGAGCTCCTCCCCGAAGAGCGCGACTGGGTGCGAGCCGAACAGGTTCGTCGAGCCTTGACCGAAGCCACCCGGACGGTTCCGAAGACCCCGGACGCTACGGAGCCGGAGCCTACGGAGCACGAGCCTGCGGAACACGACACCCCCCAGCGGGATCCAACCTCCTCCGACCCGGCGCTCCCGGAGCCCGAGGAGTAGCGCGGTGGAAAGCTCTACCGACGGATTCCGGCAGGCCTGTTTCCGGCGCTTTTCCGAAGGCCGGTACAGCGAGCTCCGGACCCTGCTTCTGACCGTCTTAAAGGACCGGCCGCCGGGGGACTCCCGCCGCCTGTTCCTGCGCTGGCTCGGCTGGGTGGAGCTCGCCCGGGGCGAGACCGAGCGCGCCTATCAACTGTTCTGGGAGGCCTCCCCTTCGCCCGGTGGGCGGGCCGGGATCCTGCTCTTGACGGTGCTGGCCGGTCAAGTGAAGACGGCCCTCGAGCTCTGGTGGCGCCACCTCCAGTCCCTGCGGACGCCCCCCCGGGACCTGCCCGACTCCTTCTGGCACAACAGCCCCGCGAGCCGGGCCGCCCTAGATCTCCTCCAGCGCCACCCGCTGCCCGAGCACAGCTCGTTGGCGGGGGCCTCCCTCCTCTATCAGGCTCTGCTGCTGCGGAGTATGGGCCGGCTGTCGGAGGCTTTCGGTGTCCTAGCCCAGGCGGCCGAGTTCTTCCCTCTGGCCTCCCTTCTGCGGGACTCTTGGCTCGAGGAGCAGACCTGCCTGCCCGCACCGTCCGGGGCGGGCTCGGTCCCAGAGCTGACCCCCCCCGGCGACCGGCCTCCCCCCGGGGACAGACGGCTGGGCACTCCCCCGTCCTCGGGCCAGAACGAAGAGCGGCCCACCCTAGAGCAGACGCTGCGGGCCGCCCACTCCATCCTGCTGTACCGAGATTCCGGCGAGATGCTGCGCCGGGC
>CAZDLH010000547.1:0-2474 GCA_964505925.1 uncultured Burkholderiales bacterium | reverse complement strand
CCGCTCGCGCCGGTGATACCGACCGTCAACGGCTCCCCGACGAGGGACGACCGAGGCCCTAGGTACGACTCTATGCGGGCCAGGTCCCGAACGGTCTGCCGATGGCGATAAGCGAACATGCGCTGCAGTCGGGCCGAAATCGGGGCCTCTAGCGGTACTCCTCCGGGGCAGCGGAAGTCGATCCGGTCCACCAGGTCGCTCTCGGTGGCCGAAACCGCCTCGAAGCGGTGCTGATGCAGCCACGAGGAGAACGGGCCCGAGAGCTGTCGGTCGGTGAAGCCGCGCCCCTCTTCGAAGTCTTCGTGAAGCGCGGTCCAGCCGACACTCAACGGACCGTAACCGATCCTCAGGCGTCGCTCGGTCCCCTCACGAATGCCGTCGTCGTCCCCTTCTAGACGCACCGGCTCCCATGGAGGGCAGAGCCGGGTGAAAGCGCCCGGAGCCAGATGATAGCGATACAGGGCTTCCGCCGACGCGCCGATCCTGTGTCTCCACTCTAGACTTTTCATCGACATCTCCTTTCCGGGAGCCCTCCATAGCCGTTTGCCCCGGCGCGAAAATCGGCACCCCGGGCCCTTCGAGACTACAGACCCAAGCTGGTTCGATCCACGAAGCTAAGGATGCTCCAGGCGATGGAGAGCTGGTCGTTGGGGTACTCCGAGAGCAGCGTGCGGGGCTGGAACGGAGGCGCGCCTCGCTCCAAGGCCGAGTCGTGGAGAAACTCCTGGCGCGGATAGCCGCGTCCCTGGAGGTCGCCCTCGACGTTCGAAAACGGGGCCAACATCGAACCGTTCAGCAAGATCTTGCCGTTGAAGCCCGGTGTCATAAACTGATTGAACAGCCGCTGACCGGTGAGCCCCACCACTCTGTTGTTCGAGGTGTTGTCCCAGTCGAGCTGCAGACTGTGCTGGAACGAGGTCAGCACTGCGTCGACGACCAGCTCGTTCGGACGGGCCTTCTGGCCGAGGGTCCTGTCGTTGAGGAGGAGATAGTTCTCCGCTGTGAGGCCGAGCAGCGAGTCGTCGCCCGGACTCTTCACCAGATCGCCTGCGATGGCCAGATTCCCCTCCCGCTTCACCGAAGCCGACGGGGGCGGCCAGTAGATGTCGGTCTCGTCCACCCCGGACAGGTCGGCCACCGGACTCTGGATCCGTCCGGTGGCGTGGGCTTGGCGCAGCTCGGCTGCGGTGTACGGGGGGGCCTTGAACGGATCGGACTCCTCGCCGGTTCCCATATTGGCCTTCTGCCATTCGAAGTACTCTTCGGCCGCTCCGTGATAGATGGCCGCCGAGGAGGGTCCGTAGGCGACGTTCCCTTCGGCGCCGAAGGTCGCCCGCCGGGTGCTCTCTTCGCTGGCTACGATCTGAAGTCGGCCCTCGAACGGAACGGCCTCACCGCCCACGACCTCCGAACGGACCACCACCTGCCCGCCCTCGACGTAGAGCACCCCGTTCTTGAGCTGGCTCACATGAAAAGCGCTTCCTAGAGGTCCGGCCTCGGGACCCATGATCTGTTGGGCTACGCTGCTCAGATCGCCTTGGCTACCGGTGATCCCGCCGTCGCCCTCGTTGGCCTGCCAGACCCGCACCTCTAGGAAGCCCCCCTCCTTGAGCACCACTTCCACCTCGGGCACGGGCGGTCTAAAGTCCTGCTGGCCTATAGGGACGGCGGAGTCGAAATCGGGTAGACGGGGCTTCGATCGATGCGCTTCGGCCACCAGGTCCCGGTCCACTCGGTAGTAGCCGCTGACGAACGGCCCTTCGGAGCTCCCGCCGCCGCTGCGGTCCACCGCTGCCCTGCCTAAAAGACCCCACTCCTGGTCGGCGTCGGCCATCGCTGAAGTCGGCGGCACCGTACCGGATCCCAGTCGCCCATCCCCGTTCTTGTCCTGATTGAGATAGCGCCCCACCGAAGGCAGGGGCTGGTAGTCCGAACCGAAGACCACGCCTCCGGGAAACTGCTCGGCGCCCCCCCCGGTCACCGCCCCGCCACCGCCGTCGAGATTGAAGAGCTCAGCCACCGAGAGCTGGCCCCTAAAAACCATCGTCGAGGAGTTCGGGTCTTCGAAGCGGACGTTCCCCGCCTGGTCTCCCCAAGGGGCGTCCGGATTGCGAGGGTCGGTCCCGGTCACCCTGACCGACCCTGCGGTCTCGAACTCTCTGGGGATCAAGATGCGGTCGGCCAGGTGGTCGCTACCCAGGCCTCCCCCCTGGACATCCCAAGACCGCAGGTTCTCCACTTGAAATAGAGCGGTGGTCTCCACCTCCGGTCGAACCGTCGCTTCCACCAAGGACACCGACACGATCTCCGGCTCGCTTTCCGAAGAGAGCTGGAGTATCTCGGCTCGGCTCCTCAGCAGATACTGGGGCACCTGCCCCGGACCGTAGCTGGCCAGCTCGGTCAAGACGGGCTGGATCTCGACCTCCACCCGGGCTAGGGTGCCCTGGCCCAACTCCAGCGCTGCACCGCCGGGA
>CAZDLH010000546.1:0-2474 GCA_964505925.1 uncultured Burkholderiales bacterium | reverse complement strand
GAGTTCAAAAGAGTGGCGACCTCTTGGGCCGTGGCGATAGGCTTCTCTTCCAAGGCAGCTTTCAGGGCAACGTACTTCTTCCAAGCTGAAGGGCTCAGGGCTACTCGTCTGACGACTTCAGCTGTGCTGTGTGCAAGGGCGAATCGCAGCCACACCTCTTCCGTTTCCGGAGTCGCCAATCCGTTGATAGCGCGGAGCTTTCCCCACCCGAGCTTCCCTGTGCGAAAGGCTTCTGAGAGAAGGGGGAGGTGCTCTAAGGCTCTAGCGACCGAAAGGAGGCGCCCAGTTTTCTGTCCCGATAGACGTAACGTTCGCTCCGCGTACTCGGTGATGGTGGCGTAGCCTAAAGTTCGATACCCCCGAGTGCGCACCGCCGCCAGTAAACAGAGCGCCATCATCCACTCGGCACCGGCGAGCTCAGAGCGGATTCTGCGACTGGTCTGATGCAGCTCACTAGGAGACAGGCGCTCCAGCTTTCGTAGCGACCCCTGGATTGACGATTTCATGTTGAGCGACCCCCTTGCTAGGATTCTTTACTAAAAGCTGCCCGATCTCCTGCTGGGTGAGTGAACATGTGTGCACTTGTTTTTCGCTGCGGAGTGCTCCCCTCTTCTCGCATCTGCACCATCCGCACCATCCACACCATCCACTATTAGGGGAGCTTGCTTTTGCTCTCCAGACCGTGGCGCAAGTACCGGTTCGCACTAGTTCGCTCTATGAAGAGCCTCAGGCTTTGAGCCGGGATTAGCCCGATGCATCCCGCCGGCTCCAGGTGCGAAGCGCAGCTCCCAGGAGGAGCGCCTTAGCCGCATCCCCGGGCAGCCAAGGATGGGTGAAAAGCGGACAGGAGCCGGGGCACCGATGTTCTGCTCGCTCGGCTGAAAGGGGAGGGCGTGTCGAGCCTACACCAGGTCGACGAGAACCCTCACCTAAAGAGTGGGTGACAGAGGCGAGGTTCAAGGGGACCGAGACCGCGACTCGATGATCGATCTTCTGAATATCTCACAAGGTATGACAGGTTCTGTCATACCTTCATATTAGCCTGATGGTATTACACCAATAAGGAGACCGCGATGTCGCGTATGATCTTGCTCTTGCTTTCGTTTCCCACGCAGGCCGAAGACTGGGTCCAGTACGGAAGCGCAACGACCGCCACTGATGGTCAACCTGTACAGCTCTATTTCTCACCTGAGTCCGTGAGATTGGAAGGACTGTCCGTGTTCGTCTGGACTGCGGATATTGACTCCCGATCCTTTATCTGGTCGAGATCGACACCAGTCCCACCCGCGTGGTGAAGATAGCAGACCTGCAGGGCAAAATTCTGAGTGAAACCCCCGAAGCTGAAAGGGCGCCCATCTTAGATGGCAGTAACGACTTCGGTCTGTATATGGCGTGTGTCGAAACCCTTAAAGCGCGACAGTGAAGGGCGTCGGGAAGTTCTCGTCCCAGCGTTCTGACAGCACTAAGTAGATGAAAGCTCGCTACCCGTTCCACCTCGGTGTTTGGTGGCGCCGGACTGCTACCAACAGACCCCCTAGCGGAACGGCTAGAGTGAACCCCTCAGCAGTCTATCGATTCCGGTGGACTATCTGAGATCGGTCCCAAAAGGGAGCCTTCACCACTCTAGTCCGTTTCGTCGCTGATAGTTCTGGATGAACTGGGCGTTGGTCCGCTCCAGTTCACTGAGCAGGCCGTCGTGAAAGTAGGGGTCGGGATTGTACCAACTCTGGCGCATGAAGTAGGCGCTCAGTTCGGGATCGCTGAAGGTTCGACCATGAATGGCGTAGATGGCGTTTCGGGCGAGGGTCAGATGCCGGGCGCTGAACCCAACGAGGTCTCGATCCGTTAAGCGGGCTTTATCCGCCTGCAGAGCTAGCGCAGAGATTCTGGTCTGGGGGTCGAGCTCTTGGGCTACCGTTGCCTGGAGCGTGGGGACGCTCCCCGGGCTCTCCACTTCGAGATGGTAACCGCTCGAATGTTCAAGGTGGGCTCCCTGCGGGGACGCTGGGTCATCCGATCCCTGTGCGAAACTGGGAAGGCTCGCACCAAGGAACAAGACAGCCCCTCCTAAGAGCGCGAGAAACCGTCGGAAGGAGCCGAACATTCCAGTTGGCCGACCTATTCTGACTCGAGGGGATACCGTCCGGGTGGATGGTCTCCCGGTCTCGCTACCCGTCGTAAGTGAGCTTTTCGCTCGATCTGTCCGTAGAAAATGCATCTCTGTAGCCCCTCCTGATCTGAGGGCGCCTTCTCGACTCGATCCCCGCCAGGGCCGTCTGAATTGCTCTGGCGGAGAAGAGAGCTGTGAGAGGCCTCCCCCCGTTATCCATCAGTATTAACTTGAAGTTGAACGAACTCCTTCAGTGGAGCGATGGCCATTAGTCAGAACTTTGAGCGACGACACAAGCAGGGGTGAGGTGGACTTGCAAGCCGCAGGCGTTCCGGAGGGCGCAGCCCGAGGACTCCCGCGACCT
>CAZDLH010000545.1:0-2475 GCA_964505925.1 uncultured Burkholderiales bacterium | reverse complement strand
GAAGAGGCGATCGTAGAGCGGCCCTACACCATCCACCACCACATCGACGTAGCTCGGGGTCTGTGCGCGAAGGTCCGTGGCGTCCTGAGGAGTCGGTCCGGCCCCGATCTCGGAACCGTCCTGGAGGCTCACTCTCCTCTGGTCAGAAACGCCTCGCTGAACCCAGCATCCTTTAGCTTCTTCAGCATGGAGTCCGCCTCGCTCCGGGCAGCCGCTTTGGTCACCACCTTATAGACCGGTGTTCCGGTTGCGCTCGTGATCTGCACCAGCTCCACTTCCACATTCTTGTCGCGAGCTTCGCTCTGCAGCTCCTCGGCCAGTCTCACCTGGGCGAAAGCGCCCAGCTGAACCCGAAAAAGCCCGGTGGAGGCGGGAGGGGCCGAGGCCTCCCTCGGCGGAGCGCTGGCGCTCGACGCACCGGTCTCCTCGGAGGGGTCGCTCTCCGCGCCGGGCTCCGGCTGCGGGGATGTCGGCGGGGAAGGGGCAGTGGGAGGCGCCTGAGGCGCGGTCGGCTCCTCGGGGGCCTCGCCTTCCACCAGTTCTAATGCTCTTTGAAATACGTCTTTAGCGGCCCGCCCGGGATTCACGATGCGGTCCACTCGATAGACGACCTTTTGAGGGACTCGATCCTTGAGGGTGACGACCCCCACGAACAGAAGATCCTCTCCGAGGACGTTCAAGCGGCTCTCGCAGTACGCGCGCTCCCGCTCCTTATTGAAGTGATAGCTGTAAAACAGGAGCTTCATATCGCCCCCTTGAGCGTGGATGTGTTTCCCGAACTCGTCGATCAGGATCTTCTCCTTACGGAGCATCTCGGCGTCGGTTTCATCCCCTACGATAAGGACCGCAAAGTCCTCCGATTCAGTGCTGGCGTTCTGCGCCCAGAGCGGGCTGCCCCCAAAGAGCATAGCGACCGTGAATACGGTCGCTACCAGCGCTCGCTGAAATCCTGATGTCATCGATGTTCTCCTCGCTTCTCACTCAGGCTGTCGAACTTTCAATCCCGCACGGCGGGGTCGACCGAACGCCAAGCCTGAGCTCAGCGCATCTCGGCTGAACTACCGGGAGAGCTGCAAAAATCCTTCCCGTTCCGCCCAGGGTGCCCTACGGGTTAAGGCTAATGTCCCGATGAAAGTTTCGTTTTATAAAGGATGTCCGAAACAGCCCCAACTGGGTATAACCGATCACGGACTGAGGGACGGTTTGCCACAAACCGGGTCTATTCGTAGTGTGGGAAGGTCGGGGACCCTCCCGGGAGGAGTAGCGATGCTGAGAGCGAGGCGAGGAAGCGGGGGCTTCACCTTAATCGAACTGATGGTGGTGATCGCCATTTTAGCGATCCTGTTTGCGATCTTGACCCCGGTCCTCATGCGGGCGCGCTTCAAGACCTACCACTCGGCCTGTATCGGGAACGTACGAAACTTAGCCACTGGGCTCGAATCGTACGCCATGGAAAACGACGGCAGATACCCCGAAACCCTGGCTATCCTCTCGGACCCTAGCACCAGCCATATGCGCAGCCTGCCCGCCTGCCCGAGCGTGAACGAAGAGTACGAGGGCACCTACGAGGTTTCGGGCAACGGCAAAGAGTATCGGATCACCTGTCCCGGGATCCACAGCCTGCAGCTGCCAGGCGTCGTCGAGGAGGGCGCCCCAGGGGTCTCCAACGGCGCCATGTACCTCAACGAAGCGCCACCGGAGCTGGAGTAGCGGGCCCGCTAGCCGACCCACCACCTCCCACCGGAACCCCGCGAAACTACGCCTCGATCCGCTCTAACAGTGCTAAGATCGAGGCTTTTTCAGACTCGGGTGCCAGTTCTGCCGCTCTCTGCACGTGCTCGCGCGCCAGCGACCAGTTCGCTAAGCCGAGGCAAGCGTGAACCATATCCTCGTGGAGCCTCCACGAACCCGGAGCCTCGCGCAGCGAGCGCTCCAAGAGTTCGTAGGCTAGGCTCCAGTCCTTGCGACGAATAGCCAAGCGTCCCCGAAGCCAGTTGAAGTGACCGCGATACGAGGGGAACCGTTCCGCCGCCTGGGCGAAGACCTGATCCGCTCGCTCGGGCTGACCCGACTTTCTGCAAGCCCTACCCAGCTGCTCCCACAGCTCGACTCGGTCGGGTCCCAGATCGACTGCGCGCTCCATTCGAGACACCGCATCGCTCCACTCCCCCCTCTCGGCCGCGAGGCGAGACCACACCTCCCAGACCCCCGAGTTCAGTGGCTCCAGCTCCAGCGCTCGACCTAGATGCGTTCCGGCGGCTGCGAGATCGCTTCTGGCCATACTGATCCTGGCCAAGCCCAGTCGAGCGTTCGCCTCCTCGTCCGGCTGGCCCAACGCGGCTTGGAAGACCTCGGCGGCCTGGCCGAGGTCGCCGGCTTGAAGCAGGGACTCCCCCATCTCGAGGAAAGCGCGGGAAAGCATCTGAGAGTGCGCTCCTTCGCCCAGACCGTCCGCAAAATTCTGAAAGCTCTCGA
>CAZDLH010000544.1:0-2482 GCA_964505925.1 uncultured Burkholderiales bacterium | reverse complement strand
CCTTCTCACACCGGACATGCTCAAAGACGGTAGCTGGAGAGAGGTGACGTTCCGTCCTTACGATGTGACCGCTGCGGTCGAGCCGGTCTGGTCCGGTAAACGGCATCCGCTGGTTTCGGTCTTCGAGAAGACCCGTAGGGTGTTTCTCGAAATGGGGTTCGAGGAGACGGAGTCGGGCTACGTGGAGTCCGGATTCTGGGATTTCGACGCTCTTTTTCAGCCCCAAGATCACCCCGCTCGAGACATGCAAGACACTTTTTATGTGGGGCGCCCGGCCTCGGCTTCACTGCCGGACGCCGACCTCGTGGACCGGGTCCGGAAAACTCACCAAGACGGTGGTCAGACCGGCTCGATCGGCTGGCGCTACCGATGGTCTTCAGAGCTCGCCGAGAAGACGGTGCTCCGCACTCATACCACCGCCTCCACGATACGCGCTTTGGCCGCCCAACCGGAAGGTCCACGCAAGGTGTTCTGCGTGGGCCCGGTCTTTCGGCGCGAGACGGTCGACTACAAGCATCTACCGGTATTCCACCAAGTGGACGGCATCATCATCGATGAGGCGGCGAGCTTCGTGAACCTGCTCGGCACTCTGGAGGCGTTCTATCGGAAGATGGGTTTCGACCGCTTTCAGTTCCGCCCGGCGTTCTTTCCGTACACCGAGCCCAGCGTGGAGGTGTTCGTATGGTCCGAGAAGCGCTCCGACTGGGTGGAGATGGGCGGAGCCGGAATGTTCCGACCGGAAGTGACGGAGCCGCTGGGCTGTAGTTCACCCGTGCTGGCCTGGGGCCTCGGCCTCGAGCGCCTAGCGATGTTCACCTACGATCTGGCCAGCATCGGAGAGCTATACAAAGCGCGGCTGAGCTGGCTGAAAGGAGTCGATCTATGCCGGTTATAGGGATCCCCGTAGATATGCTCAAGGAACGGGTTGCCACCGAACTCACCTCCGAGCAGATGGTCACCAAGCTGCAGCAGCTCGGTTGCGATGTCGAGGGGTACGCCACCCTTCGGCGTTTTCGGTGCGCCGACTGCACATGGCTTATGGAGATAACCGAGACCGAGAATCCGCCGGTGGTCTGCGAAGCCTGCGGTCAGGACTTCCGCTCTCATCCCGAGCATCTCCAAGAGCGCGGTAGCGTGGACGTGGTCAGGATGGAGCTGCTGGCCGTGCGACCGGACATGTTCGACCCGGCCGGATTGGCCCGGACCCTACGGGGATATCTCGGAGAGTACGTCGGGCCCGTGCACTATGAACTGGGCGCTCCGCGCTACCGGGTGAACGCGGACGCTGGACTCGTGGATCCCGATTCACCGAACTATAGGCCGATCTGCTGTGCGGTTCTCCGAGGCGTGAATCTCGATGAAGACCGGATCAAAGTGATGATGAAGCTGCAGGAGAACCTGCACTGGGCAATGGGGCGCGACCGGAAGCGGGCATCCATCGGGGTGTACGATCTCGACAGTTTCGACGTCTCGTCGGGGGTGACGTATCGACTGACCGAGCCTTCGGCCGTCTCCTTCGTTCCGCTCGGGAAGTCCGAGTCGATGACCTGCGCACAGGTGCTCACCGACCATCCGAAAGGGCCCCCGTACGCTCATCTTTTAAAGGACAAAGAGCTATACCCGCTGTTGACCGGGCTCGGCGATGACGGAGGGGAGCAGGTCATGGCCTTCATCCCGATCATCAACTCCGAAGAGACCAAAGTGACAGCCCGGACCAAGAGTCTCTTCATGGATGTCACCGGCTTGGAGCAGCGTCTGATCAATAAGATCCTCAACACCTTGGTCACAGCACTCCTGGAGCTGTGCCCGGGCTCGACCGCAGAGCAGGTGGAGATCGCCTGGGAGGGGAGCGACGAGACCTTGGTGACCCCCGACCTTTCGAGCCAATCCGTTCAGCTCGATCCGGTGCTGCCGTTACGCCGGATCGGACTTAAGGATGGGGACCTCTACCCCGAACACCAAGGGGAAGTCTCGGCGGAGATGCGCCGGGCCAAGGTTGCAGAGCTCCTCGAGAGGATGGGACACGGGGTCGAAGTGGACGGGGAAGGGAAGCTCTCGGTACAGGTCCCTGCTTACCGCAACGACATTCTTCACCAGGTGGACCTCGTCGAGGACATCGCTATAGCCTTCGGATACCACAACTTGAAGCCGACGCTGGTGCCTAGTTTTACGGTCGGGGTGGAGACCCCCCAGAGTATCCTGACCAACCGGGCTCGGGAAGCTCTGACCGGTCAGAACTTTCTCGAGGTGCTGACCCTCATTTTGAGCTCGGAGGAGAGCCAGTACGATCGGCTCGGCCGACCGCGCAGAGACGATACCGTCAAGGTTGCCCACCCGATCTCTCAGGAGCAGACCCTGATTCGGACTTCGCTGCTCCCAGGACTTCTGGAAACCTTTGCGGTGAACACCGACCACCCGCTACCTCAGAAGATTTTCGAGGTGGGTCGAGTGAGTTTGGTGGACGCTCAGAGCGAGGTGGGGG
>CAZDLH010000543.1:0-2492 GCA_964505925.1 uncultured Burkholderiales bacterium | reverse complement strand
GTATCCTCTCCGAGATGCTGGCAGAGAAGTCGGACCTTCAGCAAGAACGCCTCGAGCGCAACCCCCAGCTGGCCCGTGAAGCCCGCGCCCGCCAAGGGCGCGACCAGCCAGCAGCCGACGCCAGCTCCGCCGAGGGCGGAGGGGGCGACGGCACGGGCCCCGGGGCCAGCATCCCGTTCCTGAGTAGCGTCGTGTCTGCGGATGTGGAGACGAATTCCCTGGTCTTCTATATTTCGCCCAGTCAGTACGTCGAGGTAGAGCAGCTCGTCATGAAGCTCGACGCACCGCGCAAGCAGGTCCTGGTCACCGCCGTGGTCGCAGAGGTGACCTTGGGCCGACTCTTGGAGAAGGGCGCCCGCTTCCAAGCCTTGACCGCCGGTGGAGTGCTCTCGACCTTCAACGCCGGAGTGACCGAAGAGGGTCTGCTCTCGTTTCTCGCTTCCGGCAACTTCTTGATCGGTGCGGCCGGCTCTGGAACCCGCAACATCGATATCAACGGTCGCCAGGTCGCCGTTCCCGAGCTGTTCGGCTTCATCACCGCTCAACGCTCCAGCTCCGACTTCAATCTGATCTCTGCTCCCCGCATCCTGACCGAGGATCACAAACAGGCCGAGATCAACGTCGGTAACGTAGTGCCGTTTCCCACGGGGGCTCAGTTTAACGCCTTCGGCCAGCCGACCGTAACCTACGACTATCGGGACGTGGGCATCAAGATGCTCGTCACCCCACACGTGAGTCAATCGGATATGATCAAGCTCGAGATCGAGCAGGAGGTTCAGGAAGTGACCGACTTCCTAGAGCAGAACTTGGGCGGGACCGGGTTTACTGTGCCTTTGATCTCTAGCCGGAGAGTCAACACCACGATCACGGTGAAGGACGGGCAGACCCTGATGATCGGAGGTCTGATCTCTAAGAGCACCATCGAGACCATGCGCAAAGTCCCGATCCTCGGCGATATCCCCCTGATCCAGGCGCTCTTTCGGGAAATGCGCAAAGAGGAATCGAAGACCACCCTCTTCATCAGCCTAACTCCGCATATCGTCGCCAGCCCCGACGCCATCGAGCGGATCGACCAGCCGTACCGGGAGTTCCTCGAGGGGTATCAGACCCCGTCCGACCACGAAACGGAACGGCGCCCGCGGCGCAACCCTGCGCCTTCCCCCTACCAAAGCAGCCAGAGCGATGCCATCGAATTCAAAGCCACCGAAGCTTCGAGACCGGCGGACGCCACCGTCGCTGTCGCCCCTCAGAGCCGCCCCGGCGTCCACCTCGAAGGGTTTCGATTGCTAGAACAGCCCAAGACCAACGGAACGTCTAGGGCCTCTGTGCGGTTGACCAACGGGGAAAGACAAGGAAAAGAGTTGGTGGTGCTCGGCACGGTGCGTCAACCGGACGGAACCCGTAGAGAGCTTCGAGCTGAAAGCGTCCACATCGCCCCTGGTGCCGAGCGTGAGGTTCTCCTCCCCTCGACCACTTTTAACGCTGGGCCCGGAGTCTACGAGTTCGACCTAGCCGTTTGGGAGGGCGACCGAATCTGGGGCCGCCTTAGTCTCCCAGAAAGAGTCGAGGTACGATGATGGAACAAGAGATACCGGTCGAGTTCTGGCAGCGCCACCGGGTCGTTCTTCTCAACACCGATAACGGCCGAGTATCCGTGGGGATCGACGATTCCACTCCGATGGAAGTGCTCGAAGATATCCGCCTCACGCTCAACAAGGATGTCCGCCCGGTCCGGATGTCTCCGGAAGAGATCGACGACGCGCTGCGTCGTCTGATGCTCGACTCCGAAGGCCCCGGTATCGAAGAGGACGCAGATGAAAATAGCGTCCGGCTCGACGCCTCCTCGGATCTCTTAGGCGACGCCGCCGGGGCTCCAGTGGTCCGTCTGATCAACGCAGCGTTCCTGCGCGCTATGCAGACCGGAGCCTCCGACATCCACATCGAACCGTTCGAAGAGGACACGGTGATCCGGATGCGCATCGATGGCGTTCTCCACGAGACCCACCGGGTCCCTAGGTCGCGCCACAGCCAGATCTCCGCTCGCCTTAAGGTCATGTCTCGCCTGGACCTAGCGGAGAGCCGACGGCCCCAGGACGGACGCCTGCAGGTTCACTCGGGTGACCGGCACATCGACGTGCGTCTGTCCACCGTACCCACCCTGTACGGTGAGCGCTTGGTGATGCGCCTCCTCGAAAAGAGCATGGAGCTGCTGACCCTCGAACAGGTCGGGATGCTCGACGACACCGAGCAGACCATCAACGAGATCTTGTCTCACCCGTACGGCCTGTTTCTAGTCACCGGGCCCACCGGTTCCGGAAAGACGACCACCCTGTATTCCGTCCTGGATAAACTGAGAACCCCGACCTGCAACCTGATCACCATCGAAGACCCGGTAGAGTATCAGGTCTCCGGAGTCGGCCAGATCCAGGTGAACGATAAGATCGGACTGACCTTCGCCTCAGGACTACGCTCTGTCTTACGTCAGGACCCCT
>CAZDLH010000542.1:0-2493 GCA_964505925.1 uncultured Burkholderiales bacterium | reverse complement strand
GACCTTGCGCAGGGCCGGCGTCGGACTCGAGGACCTCGATGCCGTCGCGGTGACCCGGGGGCCTGGCCTGGCCGGCTCCCTTCTGGTGGGGGTGGCCCTGGCTAAGATGCTGAGCGGCCTGCTCCGCATCCCGGTGATCGGGGTGAACCATATGGAGGGCCATCTCTACAGCGCTCGGCTCGACGGGGAGGTCCCCTGCCCGTTCGTCTGCTTGATCTGCTCCGGAGGCCATACTCAACTTCTGCACGTACCGAAGGAGGGCCGGCATATTCTCTTGGGCGAGACCAGAGACGACGCTGCCGGTGAAGCGTTCGATAAAGTGGCTAAGCTCCTCGGACTACCGTACCCCGGGGGGCCGGTGATCGATCGCTTGGCCCGGGAGGGTTCGCCAGGCGCTTTCTCGTTTCCCCGACCGATGCTCGATCGGGGCTACGAGTTTAGCTTCTCTGGGCTGAAAACGGCGGTTCGCCGCACTTTTCTCGAGTTGCAGAGTCGAGATGAGGTAGAGGCGAGACTTCCGGATCTGGCCGCCTCTTTCCAAGCGGCGGTGGTCGAGGTTCTGATCGCCAAGCTCTTTCGAGCAGCTAAGAAGTTAGGGGCGGAAAGGGTGGCCGTGGTGGGTGGCGTGGCCTGTAACTCCGAGCTGCGCAGCCGACTCCAGGAACGAGCCGACAGAGCTGGGTTTTCGGCTCACACTCCGAGCCCGATCCACTGTACCGATAACGCTGCGATGATCGGGCGCGCCGCTTGGGACTTGAGACAGCTACTCCCCGCCGAACTCGACTCGGAGCTCGAGATCGATCTTCAGGCGCCCTTCCTGCAGCTCGCTTAGCTCCGAGCGCTCCGCTGAACTCCCTACTTCACACTTTCGGGAAGAACGTCAGGCTAGACTGACAGCTTCTGTCAGTACGACCGGTTATGATCGTCTTGACGAAAAGGCTGACGACTCCTCCGATCGCCCTTTTCTAAAGAGATCGAGCGGGAAAGTCTAGCCATCTAGTCACACGAATTCTCCGCTTGAGCGGCGAAAGAGATTCTTGTAGGTAGGGTCTGTGCTATGAACGTTCTTTTAATAGATCATCACACACTCGTGAGAAAAGGCTTCCGGCATCTTCTTGAAGCCGAGGGGATCCGGGTGGCCCAAGACTTCGCTACGGTGGATGAGGCTTTAGCTCAGACCGTCGATTCGGAGTTCGGTATCGCTCTGGTGGATATCTCTCACAAGACCAGTGCGATCGGTACGGATCTCGGGAAGCTCCAAGCGGCCTTTCCTACAGTTCCGATCCTCTTTTTGACCAGCCGCGAAGAGAGGAGCTCAGTTCAGCAGGCGTTTCTCGCTGGAGTTAGCGGATATCTCCTGAAGACGGCGTGTCCGAGGGAGCTTCTAAGGGCCCTCTCGCTGGTACGAGGGGGTGGCCGCTATCTCCATCACGAGGTGGCCCACCAGATGATCGATGGGCTTCGAAGTAAAAAGAACGATCCCCCACTGCTCCTCGATGAACAGGACCTTCGGTTCCTCGAACTCGTGGGACACGGATACAACAACAGTCGGATCGCTGAAATGAATTACGTATCCATAGGTACCGTCAAGAATCGGCTTCGGAAACTTTTCAGGCTCTTCGGAGTGAACGACCGGATGCAGCTCGTCGTGGAAGCGCTCCGCACGGGAATACTGTCCTTGGAGCTCGAGCCGCCGAGCGTCTCGGGGGGCGCAGCGTGTCTTGGGGAAGGGAACGGGCAGCGCTCGCTAGGCTCTCGATCCCACGTCCGATAGATGTTGGAGCGCTCCTGCCTTCCGAACTTTAGCGAACTCTGGGTAGAGGAAAGGCTTCCGCACTGTCAAACGCCAGAGGGGCTCTGAGCCTAGCAACCTAGATCTAAGTTGTCGATCTCGGCTCGGAGTACGGTCCTTCGGTGGTGAAGCGCTGGCTCTGTCTCATACTGTTTCTCCTGACCACGCAGGCGGTTTTCGCCTGCTCTAACGGAAGCTGCCACGAAGACTGCTGTCGAGACGAGTGGTGCTCCGGACGGACCCTACCGTGCTCGGACTTGGCGCTCACCTGTCAGGCTCCGAGAGACCTGTCGTCGCTCGGCGCCCCGCCGCCGGCCCCTCCCCGGGCTGTACCGCCGCCGAGCGGTGTGCGACTGCCCCGACCTAAGGCGTCCCGCCCGCTCCCCCCTTGTTGGCCGGGGGAGCCCCTCCACGAAGCGCTCCCCCATGCGCCCCCGGTCCCACCCCCGCGTTAGACTCTCGACCTATAAGGGGGCTCTTCCCTTCGAGACTGCTAGCCCACCCACGGTGCGGCTCGGCGGTCCCTGACTGATGGACTCTCGCCGTGCGAGGCGGCCGTCCGTCGTGTCGCACGGGGCCAGGCGGCGAAGAGGAAGGGCCGGTGACCCATCGGAGAGCGAGTCGAGCATCGCGTTCGCTTCGATCTCCTGATCGAATCCGCGCTGAACTTCGCTGCCAGTGCCACCGCCGAATCCGCCGCC
>CAZDLH010000541.1:0-2493 GCA_964505925.1 uncultured Burkholderiales bacterium | reverse complement strand
GGAGCGGCCTCTGACCTCCGATCCCCTGAAACTGAAATCCTGAAAATTTTCCTGCGTCCATACTGTTAGCTCCTTCCGGGCGTTTCCCTCACTCTTACTGTAGCACCGAGGGGTCCTCCCATGAAGGCTTTTTTGTGAACAGGATGTTAACTGGGCGACAGATCGGTCATGTTCGTCCCCCACCTCCGGGCCGAGAAACCTCGCAAAGTCGACCTTCCCGCGTAGAAGCGGCAGAGCGCCGGGAGTCCCAGATATGAACCTTTTGTGAACTCCGGTGAGCGAGCCATCCCGGCTCGAAAAAAGAAGAGCCGCTCTCCCGGAGGTCCAGGAGAGCGGCCCGTTAGGCTTTCCGAAGTCCCGACGGACTACGGGAGGTAGGCTTTAACCAGCCCGTTCCCCTGCCCAGCGACATAGCCGGTGATACCGAGAAAGAGCGGCCCGTCGATACTCTCGATCCCTACGGTCAAGGGGTAGAAGAGCCCGCTATCGATCTGCTCCGGCTGCCGGTCGGCGATGTTGTCCACATCGACCACGTGGCGCAGAACCCGTCCCACGAGAGCGGTACTCTCGGTGAAGACCAGCCCCACCTCGCCGTTCGGCAGGACCGCTGCGTCGATGCCAGCCACCTGATTCAGACCGCTGGAGACGAGCTGAGCCGTCGTGCCGTTGCTGGGAACGTAGCGCACCGCTCCGTTACCCGGACCTAGGGGAGTCGGGAACGACCCACCGGGGATGTTGATGGTGTTCCCTTCGGCGATGAAGAAGCCGTTCGCTCCGTCGTAGACCACGTTGAAGGGACGAGAGAAAGGGTTCGCGGTGTTCCCTTCGATGGCCACCACCGAAGGCTGTCCCGGAGCCCGGGGCGCCTCGTCGGCGGCCATCGACAGAGGCGTTCGGAGTACTCGCCCTAAAGGGGGTCCGTCGTTCTCGCAGATCATCAGGTTCAGCCCGTCGTGGGCCAACCCAGCCGGGAAGTTCAGTCCGGTGACCACCGTCTGGGCAACTCCTACGCCGTCGGCCCGGGCCCGGCGAACTCGACCCGACGAACCTATGGCGGCATACTCGCTCCAGTAGATGTGTTGGGCGCCGTCCACATTGGCTAAGGCCATGAAGGTCGGGTTAATCAAGAATTCAGCGCTGGTAGTGATGCGGGTGAAGGTGGCCTCGGTACCGCTGGCGTTGATGTTGCTGATCCGGATGATGGCTCCAGCGGACGGGATGTTGAAACCGGTGCTCACGTACAGAGTGTTGCCCGGGCCGGCAATGACGCCGAACGGGTTAAAGAACTCGTCGAGCCGCTCTGTGGGGTTCCCCGGCTGGCGGAGCCGCTGAAAAGTGGGCTGACCCACCGGGCTGTTCAGTGCGTCGTTAAGGTCGAAGGAGAGGAGCCGACCGTTCCCCGCCCCGGTATCGAAGCCTTCCAAGAAGAAGATCCGAGTTCCGATCCGGGCGTACTGGGTCGGATTGGTGACCTGCTGAGAAGGATCGGTTCCGGTAGACGCCGGGTAGAGTATCCTGTCGTCGACATCGCCGGCGAATCCGGCGCCGCCGGTCGTGGTAGTGGTGGTGGTGCTGGTGGTGGTGCTGGTCGAGCTACTACTGCTTCCACCGCCCGTGAATCCCCCTCCGGTTCCCGCGGTGGTCGCGATCCCGGTGGTCCCTCCAGTAGTGGAAGTGGTGCTAGTGCTAGACGTGCCACTAGTCCCCGATCCTCCGCCGGGAGGGGGCCCGCTACTGGAGCTACCGCAACCGGACAGAACGAGGGACACAGACAGAGCCAAGCCCAAGATATGGCCGAAAAACTTTTTTCGCAAAATTCCTCCTCTAGGGCCTCTTTCGAGACCTCGAATCGCCGCCGCTCTCACGGGCTCCAAAGATTTCGGAACCGCGCGGAAAGGCGCCGTTTAACCGCTGACAAACGTCGGTCTCCGGCGAGCGAGCACGTCGTGACCCGCCACCCCGGTCGAATCGGGGGATTTATCCGTAGAGCACGGCTTAGCCTGCTAGCGGAGCAGAAATCTGTTTCCATTCGTTGGGTATCAGCTGGTCTGGACGATAGCGCCACTGGACCTTCACCCAGTAGGCCGCAGCTTCGAGCCCCAGCGGCTGGGCTGCGGCCTCGACCGAAGCGACGGCGAACTCGCAGAGCTGGTTGCCCGCTGGACGCAGGTCCCGCCCTGCCGGTAGTGTCGCCCGCAGCACGGTGCCCACTGCCGGGGCCCCTTGACCCCCACTCAAAAGGAGCAGCGACTCCCCCTGCTCTCTCTTAGCTAGGACGCGCCATCCCCGGGTCGGGGGGTACTCCCCTTGGGTGGTGTGGACCGCCTCCACCAGCTCTCGAAAGAGTGGCTCTTCTAGAATCCGATACAGATACTCCTGGGTTAAGCAGTTGCCCGCCACCCCGACGAGTGCGGCCACCCGGCACTTCGCGAAGCGCTTCACTAGGCTCTCCCACAGCGACTGGCGATCCACTGCTCAGGTCTCGAAGTAGCG
>CAZDLH010000540.1:0-2497 GCA_964505925.1 uncultured Burkholderiales bacterium | reverse complement strand
GGTTTGGACCCTAAACGGTAGGTTCCTCTCAGCTCGGCCCATTGAGATCTCCGACCGAGGTCGTCCGAAGTTTTCTGAAAGCTCGCTGGGGCTATGCTGGGCGGCCCTCGAGCCCCCCCTCGAGATCCAGATGGGTAGCCACGTCCAACAGGCCGGGGAAGTACGGCAGCTCCAGGAGTTCAGCGACGAACAGATGCGCTGCCATCTCAGAGATGTTCGACGGACAGCGGGGGCAGAGCAGATGGAACAGCTCGTGGGTAACGATCAGATCCCTGGGTGCTGGGTGGAGCGGGAGACCCAAGCGCACGAGCTCCTGGTGAAGATCGGCTTCGGCGTTCAGATCGATGAACAGCTTTCGCCCGTGGGTCTGAAGCCGGGCCCGAACCCTCGCTCGACCGAAGCTCAGATCCGCCATCTCGATCAGGAAACCCCGTCCCTTGAACTCCACTTCTGGGCGGCGGCGAGTGGTTCGAACCGCGCGGCGGGCCCAGTTTCGTGCCGTATCGAGGGCGGTTCGCTGCAGCGGACCGCGGTGACGCGCGAAGTACCAGGCGGGGACCTGCTCTAAGACCGACAGCTCCACCGGACCTCTACCCTCGCTCCGGGTGAACCAGGATAAAGACGGCGGCCGCGGGGTCGATCCCGGCCAGCTCCTGGCGAGCCAGGGTCAAAACCTGGTCGGTGCTGGTCAGCGAGGTCAGGTCGGTCAACTTTCGCCCGGCCACCAAGTGTAGCGCCGGGATCAAAGCGCCGGCATCGCCGTAGCGGGTGTGCTTAGCTAGAGCCTCCGCAAGACCGGACTCGAACCGGCTCCCCTCGCACTGCTCCACCACACCGCCCGGCACCTGAAGCTTTACGTTCCCTTTGCGGTCGGTAACCCAGACGGTCTGTTTTTTACGCTTGAATAGACTAAACAGGTACTTCTCCTCGCGCTCGCTACGGTAAAGATGGTAGATACCGGTCTGCCCCAGAAGGCGATAGTCGAGCTCCCGGGGCGAAGCCTCCCGGAGCGTCTTTAGCCGCTCCGGCTCCGGCGTCTCCTCGACTCCTCCGACCTCCCCTTCGGAGAACGCGATCGAACCGGTCGCGGTAGCGGACACGAGACTGCGTTGGGTGTCGACCGACACCGTCACCTCTACCGTGTCGGGGTCGGCCCCCATCGCTAAAACCGCCGCCTCGGCCTCTGCGCGCAGGCGCTGGAGATCGTCTTGGCTGGGGTCTACGATATTCTTCTCGACCGTCTCCTTCACCATGGCGAGCGCTGCGCCGATGGCCGAGATCACCTCGGCCCGCTCGGCTATCTCGAACGGCAAACCGAGCTTCTCGGCCACCACCGGTACGATAGCCTCGGCCCCGCCGCCGCCGCCCAGAAGCTTGATAGCCCGGTCGCCCACCTTGTAGTCGGCGATCAGCTGCTTCACGGTCGGCAGCACTTTCTCGGCCGCCGCATCCAACGTTCTCCGAGCGACCTCCTCTTTGGACCCGGCGCCTAAATGTTGAGCCAGCGCGGCGAACGCTCTGCCGATCCCCTCGAGTCCGCCTCGGGAGTAGCCGTCCTCGGTTACATAGCCCAAGAGGTTGGCGGCGCAGGTGGTGGTGGGGGCCGCTCGCTCCCCTTTTTCGTTCTCCACGACCAGATAGATAGGGTCGCCGGTCAGCGGAGCCACCTCTACCACTTTGAGTTCGCCCGCGAAAAACTCCCGGGGACTAAAGGCGCAGTAAGGGTAGCCCGCCACGTGAGCGCTGCGGGGTCCGACCTGGAGTGCGCCGCCCTTTCCGGGGCCGACCATGGAGCCGCCCGCGATCCCCAAGGTCCGGCTATCGAGGGTCTTGAGGTAGGTGGGATGCCCTCCCACGCTCGCCGAGCGGATGGCCGCTTTACCGTCCTTGATCAGACAGATATCGGTACTGGTCCCCCCGACTTCGAGAAACAGCGCATCCGAAGCCCGCAAGAACATGAGGGCGGCGGCCACCCCCGCCGCGGGCCCCGAGAGCAGCGTGAGCACCGGACGCCGCCGCACCTCCTGCAGGGTCATCACCCCGCCGTCGCTGCGCATCACCATCAGCGGCGCGTCCACACGCCGCTCGACCAGCGCCTTCTGCGTCATCTCGGCCGTCTCGATCATCTTCGGCAGGATGCTGGCGTTGAGCACCGCCGTGCGAGCCCGCACCCGGAGCCCGTACAGCCCGGACATCTCGTGGGTACCGCAGGCCGGAAGCCCGAGCTCTCGGGCCTTGTCCATGACCTCGCGCTCCCCCCGGGGGTCGTCCACCGAAAAGCCTTGGGCGGCCACTATGGCCCGACAGTCTTGCTCGGCGAGAGCCCTCACAGCGCCCTCGATGGCCGCTCCCTGGTGCTCCACGAACTCCAAGACCGAGGTCAGGAGCTTCCCCTCGGCGAGCTCCAGCGCCCCTACGTTCAGGTCCGACTTGGCCTTCATCCCCTCGAGACCCTTACCCAAGCCCACGATACCAACTTTGGCCACATCTCCCTCGA
>CAZDLH010000539.1:0-2502 GCA_964505925.1 uncultured Burkholderiales bacterium | reverse complement strand
CAGCGAACCAAACAACTTTTGTGCCGACCGGCGCAGTTTCGCGCACCACGCAGGAGGCGACGGGATGCGGGTAGCGCTGGGTGGGGCGGGGTGCAGGGATGCACTGGAGGCGCAGGGGGGCGGGCGACGGACGGCGACGAGCAGCGCGACACACGCGGTCCGACTCCTCCGAGCGGAATCCGAAGAGCGTCTCCTAGCTAAGGCTCGTGAAAGCGCAGGAAATGTTCGACCCTCTCAAAAAGTCTGGGGTCCATCTTTTCTAGCGCTTCTAAAGGGGAACCTATGAATCAGCTTCGCTCGACACTCCTGCCGCTCGCTCTGCTCCTCGTACTGTGCCTTGCCGGATGCGGAAGCTCGAGGGGGGAATTCGTTCACCCCCCTACAGGTAAACCGACGGCGGCGACCGCCAACATCGAGCTCCACAGTGTGCTGGCCCAAACCATCGTGCCCGACGAGGCCGTCAGCCTGACGGTCACCGGCTACGACTCGCAGGATACCCCCCGCTACGGCCCGGTAACCAAGGAGAAGGCCCCCGTGCTGCTCTGGACCGAAGTGCCGGTCGAAGTAACCCATGTCGTCGTCGAATACCTCGACCATCAGGCGCGACTCGTAGCGATCGCTCAAGCCCCGGTGCACCTGTCTCCGAGCCAAACTTTCATTCTAGATAACCTGACCATCGTTAGAGTTTCCGCCTATCTGGACCGGCTCGACATCACGCCCGCCTCCCAGAGCATCGCCTTGGGGACCAGTGCGCAGTTCACCGCCCTAGGTACCTTCTCCGACGGTACCACTCAAGACTTAACCTCTTCGGCCTCTTGGAGCGCCGGCGAACCAAGCGTAGCCGAGGTGAGCGAAGGGCTAGCCCGGGGTATCGCGCTGGGAACCTCCCCCATCACCGCCGTCTTCGCCGGAGTCACCGGCCAGGCTGAACTCACGGTCAGCGCCGCTAGCCTTGTTAACCTGAGGCTTTCGCCCGGCTCTGCGAGTATCGCCCTGGGTACCAGCCAAGCCTTCACCGTAGAGGGCTTCTTTTCCGACGGCTCCTACCAAGACGTGACCGCCGATGTCGCGTGGACATCGAGCGAACCCGACGTGGCGAGCGTGACGCAGGGACTCGCTCAAGGCCTGCAGGTGGGACAGACCACCGTCACCTCCACCCTAGGCGACAAGAGCGACGAAACCGTGCTGACTGTAACACCCGCAGTGCTCGTGAGCCTAACCGTGGAAGGCGAAACCGACAGCATCGCTTTAGGTACCAGTACGCAGTTCACCGCCCTGGGCACCTTCTCCGACGAAACCACTCAGGACCTGACCGATTCAGCCTCCTGGAGCGCCGGCGACCCCAACATCGTCGAACTAGACCAAAACCAAGCCCGGGGCATAGCGCTAGGAAGCTCCTCCATCACCGCCACCTTCGCCGGAATCTCTGCCCAGACCGACCTAGAGGTGACCGATGCGGTGCTCACCTCGGTGCGCGTGGAAACCGCTAACGAGGTGAGCCAGCCCAATCTTTATATAGACCAAACCCTGCAGCTCAAAGCTCTAGCCACCTTCACGGACCAGAACGAGCAAGATGTCACCGACCAAGCCCAATGGAGCTCCTCGGAGACCGACCAAGCCACCGTCATCGACGGCCTGGTCACCGGACACGGAGTCGGCTCGCCTCTTATCACCGCTAGCTTCGGGGGCCAAAGCGGCGAGCTCGGGCTCTCCGTACAGGAACCCCTAAACCCCGATCTCACTTTGTCAGCGGGCGACTACACTCTCAACACCAACACTGGCGCCCTGAGCCCCCAGATCGGAGATAGCCCCACCGCGCCCGGATGGAACCAAGCCGAAGGGCAGCTCATTCTGCATGCTTTCACCATCGACAGCGGCGCCACCCTCACCCTCACCGGAAACAACCCCTTCAAAGTGAACGCCGAAGTCGGCATCAACATCGCCGGCGTACTCACTTTTCGCGGCCTCGACTTTATCGATTCCCCCCGCATCCACGCCACAAACGGCGGCGACATCGACCTCTTCACCTCAGGCCACCTCACCATCAGCCCCAATGGTGTTATCAACACCAGCGGCGGTAGCGGCTATAACGGCGGAGATTGGACGGGAACAGACGCTGGGGACATCACCCTGATCGCCAGCCGTAGCCTGACCACCGCTGGAGTCCTCGAAGCCATCGGCAGCAACGGTGGCGACGGAGGGGGACAGGGCGTCGGTAGTCCGGGCAACATCACTCTCACCGGTATAGCTGGTCGTCAAGGCGGAAGCGGCGGCGTGATCAGCTTGGAGGCTGGCGCTGACCTCAACGTTACCGGCACCATAATCGGCAACGGCGGCAAGGGCGGAACCGGGGGCTCAGTCTCCGCCACCGGCTCAAACTCCGGCACCATCACCGGCGGTGCAGGCGGGCCAGGCGGAACCGCCAGCACGGTCAGTTTAAAAGCAGGCCTCGGCCTCAACGTCAGCGGAACTGTCCGCGCCGACGGCAGCATCGGCGGAGAC
>CAZDLH010000538.1:0-2512 GCA_964505925.1 uncultured Burkholderiales bacterium | reverse complement strand
GTCGCCATCGCGCACGGTGATGCGGACCGAATGCGAGCCCGAGAGCGATAGCTCTGCGGGCTCGTCGCATATCCACAGGTGG
The DNA here is from genome assembly GCA_964505925.1 of uncultured Burkholderiales bacterium. Lineage (GTDB taxonomy): Bacteria > Vulcanimicrobiota > Xenobia > Xenobiales > JADMJV01 > JAEXNA01. Next base: position 2,430 of record CAZDLH010000538.1, on the reverse strand, counting down.
TTCGTCGGCAGGGCTTGGGAAGGTCCGAAAGCTCCGGGGTAGCGAGCCAAAAGAGAAGTGAAGAAGGGGGACGGCCCTACGGTCTGTCGCATCTTTACCGCGGGCCCGCCGTTCACGGACAGCTCGACGGTATAGCGCGGCGCCCCGGAAAACACGTTAACGATCACCTTTCCTACCCACTCCGAAGGCACCTCGACGAGCTCCTGGAGCGGCCGAAGGTTCGGAGCCTCGGGCAGTCTTGAGCGATCGGAACCGGGCTCGTGCCAGCTCGGCTCCGGCCACTCCCAGCGCAGCTGATGATCCCGGGACCGTCCCAGAGCGCGGTACTCCTCGCGATAGGAGCGACCGTGGAAGGTGAACAGGTGAAAGCCGTTCGGTGTGCCGTCTCTTTGGGTGGCGAGCGGAACGCCCCCCGGGTCGGCCGGTCCGAGCCACCAGGACCCGGATAGCGTGGTGGCGATCAGTTGGGGAAAGGTCTCGAACCCCTCGAGGCCGAGAGCCTCCACCAGATCGTGATGGTAGGTCATATGCAGATGACCGGCCAGAGCGAGGACCCTTCGCCCTCGAAGGAGCTCGAAGAGCCGATCCCGATCGGCGGTGTTCGCATACGGCAGCTCTCCGTCCCAAGCGTAGAGCGGGATGTGGCTAGCGATGACCAGAAGGCGATCGGGTTCCAGGTGGGTCAGGAGGTTCTCCAACCACTGGAGCTGCTCTTCCCCGATGAGGCCTCGATACTGGGGTCTCCCCGCTTCGGACAGCCCCTCAAAGCGGTTGTTATCCAGGGCCACGAAGGTCGTTTCCCCATACTCAAAGCTGTAGTAGTTGGCCCCGTAGCGACTCCTGAAGGTCGCCCGAGTGTGCTCGTACTCGGGCGCATCGTAGTTCAGGTCGTGATTCCCCACGAGGTGCCACACGGGAGCTCCCACTCCGGCCATGAGACGGTCGTACCTGGGAAGTAGACCGAGGTCGTCGTAGGCTAGGTCGCCGAGAACCAAGATGAAATCGGGTCGTGCGCTGGCCAGGCTCGGAAGTGCGCGCTCCCGGATATAGTCTAGATCGCGGTGATCCTTGGGCTGGGGGTCGCCGAAGATGAGGCCTCGGTACGCTTCGTTCGCTTCGACCCGTTGGAGCGGAAAATAGAGCCCTTCAGCAGGGGGCTCCCCGCTCGGCTCGGAGCCGGGATAAGCCATCTCCGGTGAGCCTTCGGGTTCGTAAACCCAAGAGAAGCGCGGTCGGTTTAGCTCATCGAGGGGCACTCGGAATCCGTTGGGCTGTTGGACGTAGACGGCCTGCGTGGGCCGAACGGTCAAACGGAAGCGCCCGCTCTGGTCCGTCCGAGCGACATCCCTTTGGTTGCTCACGATCACGCCCTCTATGCCGGGTTCGCACGGATCATGCACGCCGTTTCCGTTCCTGTCTTCGAAAACCGTGCCGACGACGACCCTTTCCCGCGCTGCCTCGCCGCCGAGGGTGGAGCCTTCGGCGACGGCGCCGGAACCGGTGAACAGAAGGGCTCCGAAAAGAGCCGCCAGAGCTACTTGCAAACGCTGCATCCCCGAGGATTCCTACGTCCGGCCTGAACGCCTCCCTGCAGCGCCGGTCATCCGCGGGAGGTCCCGCCCCACGAGAAAAGTGAGCGAAGCGTTTGCTGAGAGCGGTCTTCGGGGAAATTAGGACTTATGGACAAACCGGACGCCAAACCCAAAGTAGTGATCATCGGTGCGGGTTTCGCGGGGATGGAAGCCGCCGACCGCCTCGCGAAAGCCCCAGTAGACATCACTTTAGTCGACCGACGAAACTATCACCTCTTCCAGCCGCTCCTCTATCAGGTGGCCACCACCGGCCTGAACCCCTCCGAGATCGCGACCATCGTTCGGTCGAACTTTCGTTCACAGAAGAACCTGTCGGTCCTGAAAGCCGCCCTCTCCTCGGTAGATCGTGAAGCTAGAAGAGTGCTGCTCAACGACGGTGAGCTCGTTCTCGACTACGACTACCTCGTGCTGTGTGCTGGAGGTCGGACCTCCTACTTCGGCAACGAGAGCTGGCGCGAGAAGGCGCCCGGGCTCAAAAGCCTCAACGACGCCGTCCACATCAGAAACTCGGTCTTAGAAGCTTTCGAGCGAGCCGAACTCACCCACGATAAAGCAGAACAAGAGATCCTGACCACCATCGTAATCATCGGCGGGGGTCCTACCGGAGTTGAGCTCGCCGGCGCCTTCGCCGAACTGAGAAGCCGAGTCATCCACAAAGATTTTCGACGTTTCGACCCTCGCAAAGCGCGGGTCGTTCTGTTAGAAGGCGGACCCACGCTCCTCGCGGGCTACCATCCCAACCTTTCGGAGTACACGCGCAAGCGACTCGAACGCCTCGGTGTGGAGGTTCGACTCAGCGAAAGGGTGGTCGACGTTAAGGAGCACGGGGTGATCACCT
>CAZDLH010000537.1:0-2514 GCA_964505925.1 uncultured Burkholderiales bacterium | reverse complement strand
GGGCTTCCCCCCACCTCTCCGGTAGATGAAACAAGAAATTCCATCCAACGGAGTTACCCCCGGCTTCGAGCCGCCCCCTCGATTCTATCCGAGAAAGACGAGCAGCGGTGTCGAAACCAGCGATGAGCCCTTCGGCGAGAGCATAGGCTTCACGGGCTGTCGCTCCCCCATCCGTCGGCTCGAGCTCCTCGCTTATAGTGTACTCCTGAGCGAGCTTATCGATACCTACTGGAAAGACCGTTTGCCCCGCCGAGGCCTGGCTACGCCCGAACAGGCGGTTGAGAAGCTGTGTGAAGGCGGACCACATCGAGGGTGTGCGTTCGCCGGAGCGGTCTGCGATCCTGGTTCCATCATCAACGGTGCGCTTCCCCATGCGGGAAGGAAACTCGCCGCATATTGAGCAGAATTCCATTACCATGGACGAGAACGCTCCCATCCATACGAACACAGAGACCTCACCGAGATCGCGGGTTCACCGAGGTGCCTGAAATGAGTTCCAGAGCGGCTCGGAAACAGGGCGCTGCCAAGAGCTTTGAAATGAGTTTCGAGGAGGCTGCAGAACAGGCGTTCGAACGCCTGTACCGCGAAGGGGCTGTCGGTCCCGAAAGGATCCTCCGCACCGCGGAAGCCATCCTCGATGGGCTTCAACGGTGCCCCGACACCGCCAAGGAGCGACTCCTCGAGATCTCCAAGGCGCTGGTCTTGAGTGCAGGACGCCATCACCGCAATCTCATCGAGGCGGGTCGAGCGCTCCTCGACCGCGCCGACCATATCGGCCAGAGATACCATATCGAGCCGGAGATCGCGCTAGACCGCATACTCCTCGGCCTGGCCGAAGGCTCTTGTCAGGTGGGCCCCATCGTTTACAGTAGACTACTCGAGATCGCTGTGGAGTATCGAGATGACGCGGAGACCTGGCTTCGCAGGCATCGGAGAGCCTCCGTAGAGCTCACCTTCGACGAGCACCCGATCATCATACCGATCATCGACGACCTCCGCCTCACCACACCCGAGATGTCGCCCACCCGCAGCGCATCCAAAACGTGCTCCCGCTCGGCTCTCACCACGCCGACGAGCTGGGAAGCGGTCTTGGTCGTCGAAGAGGATGCCACTCCTGTCCCCTACTCGAAGCCGACCTCCAGCAAGGGCTGGTCGAAGACTCCAGAGTCTCGCTCGCTTTTTCGTCGATTCAGCGACGTCCTGGGACAGGTGTTCGGTCGATACTCGAAGAGGGTAATCGGAAGGCCGGACCTTATAACCACGCCGGAGCAGAACTCTTAACATCCTGCAGGCGTGGTTTCTCGAAAGCGAGAAGAGCCGCTCCGTGCGAAGAATCCTGGTCATTGGGGCTGGGGCGGCTGGCCTTGCAGCCGCTACCAGAGCGCGCCGAGTCGACTCGAACGCCGCCATCACCGCGCTTGAGGCGACCGGAGAATACTCCCGAGGGGCTCGCTCCCTCCCCTATTACGCGAGCTATTACGTGAGCTATTACGTGAGCTATTACGTGAGCGGAACCCTCGCTCCATTGGGGGGAGTCCGATCACCCGTTCCCGCAACGCAGAGGGGGATCGGGCGCGCTCTTCCTCGCGCTGCGAAACAAACGAACAGATTGGGATATCAGTCGATATGAGTGAACCGCAGATCATGGTAACGGGGCTCCGTTTACGGATTCTCGAAGGCCAATCCGAGCGCAGCACAGTGCCTTTAGAGTGCACGTCGATCGTACTGGGAAGAACGGTGCCCAACAGCCCTTCGGGCCCAAACCACATCACCTTCACTGAACCGACGGTTTCGAGGATCCACGCACTTTTGGAATGGGACCCAGAACAGCGAACCTACTCTTTACACCACAGGTCCCAGACAAACCCGAGCTTGGTCAACGGGGCCTCCGTTTCCGGCCACCAACTCGTAGACGCCGGTGACCGGATCGAGCTAGGGAGGCTCGTACTGCTCCTGGAGAGAGACCCCGCCGCATCCGCAAGACCGAGAATAGCGCTCTCCAGTCAGCCCTCGGCCAAACTCCAAGCCTTGAGGCTCCAGGACAACTCCCGCTATAGCGTACCCGCCCAAGCAGAGAAAGTCCGGGTGACCATGGGTTCGGGCCAGCTCGACGGCACCGAAGAGGGCGTGCTACATCTACACAGCCCCCATCCCCTAGAGTTCGAAGTCCTGTTCAGTTCGAACGCGAAAAAGTGGAGTCTCTCCTCGAGACCGGAGTCTTCGGAGCTCGCTTATCTGCTCTTGCAGCGCTCCCAACTCCTGCTGAGACTACCCCTCGAGCCCGCTACAGAACATATATTTGAGGCCGATGAGGCCCTCTATCTAGGTGGCTACCTGTTCTGGCTAGACGAAGACGCCCCGCCCGTCGAGCTCCCCGTGGACAGCATGGACGACATGCCTAGACTTCTCTTCGAATCCGGGCCGTGGTCGGGAGGGGAGCTCCTGGTCCCCCGCCAGGGCTACTTTGGGCTCAATCTGGGTCATGAGACGTGGCTATTCTCGCGCGCGCTCCCA
>CAZDLH010000536.1:0-2518 GCA_964505925.1 uncultured Burkholderiales bacterium | reverse complement strand
CCGACGATGAGAACACCAAGCTCATCGCTCGATGGGCTAGGGGCCGCCTGCTGGAGACCGGGTACCTATCGCTGACCCGGGGCAGCGGCGGTCAGAACCTGATCGGACCCGAGCTAGGCGACGAGCTGGGGGTGATCCGCACCCACGAGCTGCTGCAGGCCCGGCGCATCGACGGAGGGCACCAGCTCTTTAGTCGAGCCCGGGACTTCGGCTACTCCAAGAGTCCCGACGAGACGTTCTCGATGTGGGACAAAGAGCGCACCCTCGAAGATGTGGTGCTGGCCCTGCGCACCTTCCGACCGGACGTGGTGGTCACCCGTTTTTCGCCGGAGCCCGGATTCACCCACGGTCACCACACCGCCTCGACCCACCTAGCCCAAGAAGCCTTCCGCCTGGCCGGCGACCCGACCGCTTTTCCCGGTCAGCTCGACGAGCTCGAACCCTGGCAGCCCCGGCGGCTCTTCTGGAACCTGAGCGAGTGGCACTTTCGCCAACGGGGCGAGCCGTTCGACGACACTTTGGTGCAAGCCCGGGAGAAGGTGAACGGGGTCTCTTGGCTCCGGGGCCGGAGCTATCCGGAGCTGGCCGCCCAGAGTCGCAGCCAGCATAAGAGCCAGGGGTTCGGAGCTGGAGCCGACTGGGGTGAGCAGGTCGAGCTGCTGCACCTGCTCGACGGCGACCCGATGCCGCCGGGACCCCCGGGGGATCCGTTCGCCGGTCTCGAGCTAGGCTGGGCTCGGCTGCCCGGAGGCGCCGTGGTACAGGCCCGGATCGAGGCCCTGGAGGAGGGCTTTCTGCCGGCTGAGCCGTGGCGCTCACTAGACGGCCTAGCCGAGCTCCACGGCCTCCTCGAACCCGAGCTCTGGGAGCCTTCGGCTCGACCTTTGGTGAACCGCAAGCGCGCGGAGGTCGAGGAGCTGCTGGCGGCCTGTCTGGGTCTCGCGCTGCGGGTCGAGGTTCCGACCGACGCGGTGGAGCCGGGCGAGTCGGTACCCCTCACGCTGCGGGCTATCCAGCGGGCGCCGGTCGCTTTGCGGTTCGAGTCGGTGCAGCTCCAGGCGGGAGAGACCAACCGGGCAGTGGAGGTGGAGGTGGGGGCGGCGCTCGAGGCCGGCTCGGTCTGGACCCGGGAGACCGACATCGAGCTGCCCGGCGATACGGCCTTGAGCCATCCGCACTGGCTCGAAGCCGAGCCCGAGATCGGCATGTATCGGGTGGCTGAGCCGAGCTTACGCCTAGCCCCGGAGGCTCCCGCCGGGCTGCGGGCCAGTTGGCGCTTTCGCTTAGGCGAGACCGCATTCAGCTGCACCACGCTGTGGCACTACCGCGAGGTGGACCCGGTGGACGGAGAGCGCCTCACCGAGGTGGCGGTGGTCGCACCGGTGTCGGTCGAGCTCTCCTCCGAGCCGCTTTTGCTGGTGGACCAGCAGGCCCGAGAGCTCGAAGTGACACTGCAGAACCGCAGCGCCTTCGGGGAGGCTTCGATCCGAGTGCTAGCCCCGCCCGGTCTGCTGGTGGAGCCAGCCGAGCACAGGGTCGCGCTGCCCGAGAGCGGCGGCCGGGTCAGCAGCCGTTTTCTGGTCAGAGTCGCTCCCGAGGCGAGCGCTGCCGGAGCCCAGTTTCGCGGTGTGCTCCAGGCCGAGGCCACGGTGGCCGGAACCCCGTATCGGCGGACGGTCCGCAAGCTGGTCTACCCCCACATCGGCCAGCGCTATCTCCACCCCCAGAGCCGGCAGACGGCGGTAGCCTTCTCGGCGCCCCCCGGCGGCGCCGTGCGCGTCGGCTACCTGCCCGGGGCAGGCGACGGGGTCCCCCGCGCGTTAGAGCAGCTGGGGTACCGGGTCCGGATCCTCGATCCCCAGGCTCTGAGCGAACTCGAACTAGCCGAGCTAGACACGGTGGTGCTCGGGATCCGGGCCTTCAACGTGCACCCGAATATGGATCTTTTAGCCGGACAGCTCTTCCGGTTCGTCGAACAGGGCGGCACCCTGGTGGTCCAGTACACCACCACCGCCGGGCTGAAGACCGACACCATCGCGCCGCTGCCGATGACCCTTTCGCGCCTGCGGGTCACCGACGAGAGCGCACCGGTGCGCCTACTAGAGCCGAAGCACCCGCTGCTCACTAGCCCGAATCTGCTCGGACCGGCCGACTTCGAGGGCTGGGTGCAAGAGCGCGGGCTCTACTTTATGAGCGAGTGGGATCCGGCCTTCACCCCGCTCTTGGGCATGGCCGATGCCGGCGAACAGGAGCTGCACGGGGCCCTGCTAGTGGCCCCTTACGGCCAGGGGCAGTTCCTCTACACCGGGCTGTCCCTATTTCGCCAGCTTCCCGCAGGAGTGCCGGGCGCTTACCGACTGCTCCAGAACCTCGTGGAGTACGGCCATCGTGAGTAGCCCGCCCCCGAGCGAGCACCCCGAATCTGCTGAATCCCCTCCTTTTCTGGGGAGTTGGCGCAACATCTACGCCTTTGTCCTGGCCTTTTTGGCCTTTCAGGTGATCGCTATGTACGCTTTCC
>CAZDLH010000535.1:0-2519 GCA_964505925.1 uncultured Burkholderiales bacterium | reverse complement strand
ATTCCCGGGCCGAGAGCGACCCCGAGGGTTTCTGGGCCGAACAGGCTCGGAAGCTCGACTGGTTCGAGCCCTGGACCAAAGTTCTCGACTGGCAGCTCCCCTATGCAAAGTGGTTCGTGGGGGCAAAGACCAATATCACCCACAACTGCCTAGACCGCCACCTAACCGGACCTCGGCGCAATAAGCTCGCTCTTATCTGGGAGAGTGAGGAGGGTGAGAGTAGGACCTTTAGCTACTTCGCCCTGCACCGAGAGGTCTGCCGCTTCGCTAATGTACTGCGGAGCCTGGGGGTCGAGAAAGGGGACCGCGTCACCATCTATATGCCGAGGATCCCGGAGCAGGTCTTCGCGATGCTGGCCTGCGCCCGGATCGGGGCGGTCCACTCGGTGATCTTTGGAGGCTTCTCGGTAGATGCGCTATGCATGCGTATCGAGGATGCTGAAAGCAAGGTCGTGGTCACCGCTGACGGTGGAGTCATGAACCGCAAGTTCGTCCACCTCAAAGAGACGGTAGACCAAGCGGTTCGAAGGAGCGCTCACGTGAGTTCGGTTCTGGTGGTGAAACGTCTGGGCGATCGCCTGCCGGTGGAGATGGAGCCAGGCCGAGACTTTTGGTATCACGAACTGGCCGAGCTGCCGGTGGCCACTTTGCCGTGCCTCCCCGAACCCGTGGACTCCGAGCATCCCCTCTTCATTCTCTACACTTCTGGAACGACCGGCAAGCCGAAGGGGATCGTTCACGTCCAAGGGGGGTATCAGGTCGGGGTCGCTTACACGCTAGAAGCAGTCTTCGATCTCAAGGATGAGGATCGATACTGGTGTACAGCCGACGCCGGATGGGTCACCGGGCACTCCTACATCGTCTACGGTCCGCTCCTATTGGGGGCGACTTCGCTGATGTACGAAGGCTCTCCGGGTACCCCTTATCCAGACCGTTGGTGGCGGATGATCGATAAGTACGGCATCAATGTGCTCTACACCACCCCCACTGCTATTCGAGGACTGATGAGGTACGGCGAGGCTTGGCCCAATAAGCACGACCTGAGCTCGTTAAGGCTGCTCGGCTCAGTGGGTGAGCCGATCAATCCAGAAGCCTGGAAATGGTTTCATCGGGTGATCGGGAAGGGGCGCTGCCCGATCATGGATACCTGGTGGCAGACCGAGACCGGGGCCTTTATGATCTCCCCTACCCCGGTGGTCCCCCTTAAGCCGGGGAGCCCCACCCGAGCTCTGCCTGGTATCGCCGTGGATGTGGTGAATGAAGAAGGGGAGCGCTGCGCTCCCGGCGAGGACGGCTACCTGGTGGTCAAGCGTCCCTGGCCTGCTATGCTTCGAACGCTGTACAAAGAGCCGGAGCTGTACAAGAAGGTCTACTGGAGTACGGTGGAAGGCATGTACTTCACCGGGGATTCCGCTCGTATCGATGAGGACGGGTATATCTGGGTCATCGGTCGGGTGGACGACGTCCTCATGGTCAGCGGCTACCGATTGGGTACGGCGGAGGTCGAAAGCGCTCTCGTTGCCCATCCGGACGTCGCGGAAGCGGCCGTCGTAGGGATAGAGCACGAGATCAAGGGTAACGCGATACACGCTTTTGTTCTCTTGCGCGCGGGCCTCCAGGGCTCCAATGAGCTAAGCGATGAGCTGAGAAACTTCGTCGGGGTTCATCTTTCTAAGATCGCGCGCCCGGAAGTGATCCATTTCGCGGATAAGCTACCCAAGACCAGAAGCGGCAAGATCATGCGGCGGCTTCTAAGGGCAGAACTGCTCGGCCAGCCGATAGGAGACACCTCCACGCTGGAAGATTAGAGCTCGAGAGATAAGAGGCCCCGGGCAGAATCTGAGACCTCTTATCTTCAGTCTTGTTCGGTCTTGTTCGGTCTTTGAGCGCCGCAAACGGGTCTGCTGTTAGGAGGCGATCAAGGACACTCCCACTTCGAAGGTGTTGGTCCCGTTGGGACGAGTCCAGACCGTTACACCGGTCACGACGACCCCCGAATGGGCGGGATTTCCGTCTTCGATCTGAAGCCGAACTTGGGCTCCGGTGGAGATCTCTCCCCGGGTGCAGAGCCGGAGTCCGTGTTCGGATACGTCGACCGTAGTGGCCCGATAGAACGGGAGGTCCGGGGACCGCACCTGCAGGACCGCTGCGTAGCGACTCGATGCGCGGCGCTCGGAGGCGGCGCGGTCTTGTTCTACGCGTACGCTGTCCACCGCTGCGCGCACTTCGTCGAGCAGTTCCGGACTAGCTTCCGGCTGCACCCACACGGTGCCGTCCGTCACGGTCCGAGTTGGGGTTACGGCGAGTTTCCAGCGTTTCTTCGCCACCTGGACCGTACAGATCTGCCTGCCTCTAGCCAGTTTGCGTTGGGGCCGAAGCCTGATCATCGGCCCGTCTATTTCGAGCGCTTCAGCCTGGATCTTACCAAATAAGGATAGCATTTCCCACCTCCCGATAGTTGTTTCTTCCTATCAAATATCGCAGGAACTGTCAAGCTCGACAGTTCGGAGAGAGGCTGG
>CAZDLH010000534.1:0-2528 GCA_964505925.1 uncultured Burkholderiales bacterium | reverse complement strand
ATTCCATCCAGGCCTACATCTCCGCCCACCTGCAGCAGTCTCAGGAGTTCGACGCCATGGCGTTCTTAGCCCAGAGGGGCTGGCTTCCCGAGTCGGCCGAGGAGCTCACCGACGCCGAGCGGGAGTACTGGGACGCCCCCCAAGAGATCGAGCGTTGAACCGCTCGGCTTTCTTCGAACTGTCCGAGCGCACTCGCAACGGCATCCTCTCCGGACTCGGTTGGCGCTCTCTACGCCCGGTCCAAGAGCTGTCCATCCCGCCGTTGGTCCGGGGGGATGACGCGGTGGTGCTGGCCCCCACCGCCGGCGGCAAGACCGAAGCGGCTCTGCTTCCGCTGCTCGACCGGCTAACCCGCACCCCCCAAGGTACCGCCGCCCCGAACGTGCTCTACCTGTGCCCCCTAAAGGCGCTGATCAACAACCTGCTGCCCCGCTTGCAGAGCCTAGCCGGACTGGTGGGCTACGACGCCTTCGCTTGGCACGGGGAGGTCTCCCAGAGCGCCCGCAAGAGCTTTTTAAAAGAGCCGAAAGCGGTACTCTTGACCACCCCGGAGAGCCTGCAGGTGCTGCTGAGCCGCCGGGGTCTAGACCAAAAGGAGCTCTGGGGCGGGCTTCAGACGGTGGTGATCGATGAGGTCCACGCCTTCTGCGGAGACCCCCGGGGCGACCAGCTGATAGCGCTCTTGAGTCAGCTCGACGGCTGGTCCGGGCGGGCGGTGCAGCGGGTCGGGCTCTCGGCCACGGTGGGCAACCCAGAGCACCTGCTCGACTGGCTCTCGGGTCAGCGCGGGCGCCCCTCGACCCTGGTGGACCCGGAGCGCGGCGGAGCCCCCAAGAAGAAGCGCCTGCTGGAGATCCACCCGGTGGGGGACGACCCCGACGAGCGAGCCGATCTGCTGACCAAGCTGATGGCCCGCAGCCCGAAGAGCCTTCTGTTTGTGGACTCCCGGCGCCAAGCCGAGGAGATGCGCCACCTGCTGGCCGGCCGAGGTCTCGAGGCCCACGCCCACCACAGCAGCCTGAGCCGAGAGCAGCGCGAACTAAGCGAAGACGTCTTCCGCAAGAGCGGGGCCTCGGCCCGTCGCCCCCAGGTGATCGTCTGCACCTCCACGCTGGAGCTGGGCCTGGATGTGGGGGATGTAGACCGCGTGTTCCTGCTGGACGCCCCCACCACCGTCTCGGCCTTTCTGCAGCGCTTCGGCCGAGCCGGGCGCCGGGCCGAATCGGTGGGCCACATGCTGTTCGTGACCGACGGCGAAGAGTCGTTTCTGCGGGCCTGTGCGCTGGTCAAACTGGCCCTCGATAAGAAGGTGGAGCCGGTGCTGCCGAGCCGCCGGGCCTATCCGGTTTTAGTCCAGCAGATGCTGATGTTGATCCTGCGCGAGGGGGCGCTGGCCCCGGATCGCCTACTGAACGAACTGGGCCGACCGAGCTGTTTTGCCGACATCGATCACTTCGAGCGGGAAGCGGTGCTCGCGCACCTGCTGGCCGAAGGCTGGCTCTACCGCAGCGAAGGGAGGCTCCACCTAGGCCAGCGGGTGGAGAAGGCCTACGGTCGCTCCCACTTTCTAGAGCTGCTGTCGGTCTTCACCGGCGGCGTCTCGGCCTCGGTGCTCAGCGCCGACGGGCGCAGCCTGGGGACGGTGGACTACGCGGTGGCTCGGCAGCTGGCCGAAAGTAGAGCCGCCTTTCTTCTCGGGGGCTCCTCCTGGAAAGCCCAGCGCTGGGACGAGAACGCTCGCACCTTGACGGTGGTAAAGAGTAGCGGCGGTCGTTCGGTACGCTGGTCCGGTCTGGGTTCCGAACTCGAAAAGCCGGTGGTCCGAGCCTGTCGAGAGCTCCTCACCAGCAGTGATCCGATATCGTTCCTGGGTCCCCGGGCGAACGAGCAGCTCGAGAACCTGCGCCGGACCTACCTCCACCTCGACCCGGAGCTGCCGGTGGCCTGGGAGACGAAGAGCTCGACCGGGAGTCCGAAATCGGGACTCGAGCTGTGGGCGGGGCACGGCATCGGGCGCACCGTGGGCGGAGCCCTGGCCGGCTATCTCGGATGCTCCTACAGCTCGGACGTCCGGGCCGTCCGCTTCCCGACGCCCGCCCGGGCCTGGATGGAGCTGATGGCTTCCGCCCCCCGGGAGCCAGAACAGCTCCAGGGTTGGCTGGAGGCCGGGCTTCGGCTACGAGAGCAGGCCGAACCCACGGAGGACGGCAGCGAGAAGTTCTGCGAACTGCTTCCGCCGGAGGCCGCGCGGGAGGTCCGATGGCGAAATCTCTACCGCCTCGAAGGGGCCGTGCTGCTCTGGCCGGAACTTCTGCAGACCGCGCTGCGCAGCCCAGGAAAGGAGGCCCGATAAGTGCCTACGACCGGGAGCCGATATCCCACCACAGCCGAGGGGGTCCGAGTGGCCGAATACCGCGTAGATCTCCGACGCCAGCCCGCCCCTCCCACCGATGATCGCAAACCATCTTCTCTCCCCGAGCCGCTGAGCGCACTGGCGCCCCTTCTGCCGGCCGGCGTCGGAGCGGGAC
>CAZDLH010000533.1:0-2542 GCA_964505925.1 uncultured Burkholderiales bacterium | reverse complement strand
CGTCATTACTTCCCCTATCATGATATGAGGGTCGCGTGCAACTGCACTGATCTCGATCATGTTCGGGGTACCCCGGATCGCCTTCGTCTAACCGTTAACATGTTCGAGAAGCTTTCTATCGCCGACTCTTTCATACTACACACCATGCAGATCTCAACCTTTTCAAAATATGCAACCACTCAGCGAGCTTATCAGTTCGCCGATTTTGAGCCCCGCAGCATCGACGGGTCTGGAAACAACCTCGACCGGGTGGACCTAGGAAAGGCTGGGACAGCGTTCCGTCGTCAAGCTCCGGCGGCCTACCCCGACGGGTTGGCGGCACCGGCCGGGGCGGATCGCCCTTCTCCCCGCATCATTTCCAACGCTATTTTTCATCAGGATGAAGGCGATAAGGACAAGCGGGATCTCTCCGCTATGGTCTGGCTCTGGGGGCAGTTCATCGATCACGATATAACCTTTACTCCCGGCGGTGGGCGTCCGGACTTCAACATCGCGGTGCCGGCCGGAGACCCGTACTTCGATCCCCAGGGGACCGGGAATGTGGTTCTTCCGTTCGCTCGCTCGGCGGCTCATCCCGGAACCGGGGAGGTCTCTCCCCGTGAGCACACCAACGGGATCTCGACTTGGCTCGACGCCTCCATGGTCTACGGGTCCGACCCGGAGCGAGCGGCGGCTCTCAGAAGCTTCGAGGGTGGCAAGCTCAAGACCAGCGAAGGCGATTACATGCCGTACAACACGATGGGACTCCCCAACGATAACCCCGTCCGTCGACCCGAGGAGTCACTGTTCGTCGCTGGAGATATCCGGGCTAATGAGAACACCGCGCTGGCGGCCATACACACGGTATTCCTAAGAGAGCACAACCGCCTGGCCGAGGAGATCGCGGTAGCCGAGCCCGGTCTCGGCGACGAAGCGATCTACCAGAAGGCCCGAAAGATCGTAGGGGCTCAAGTTCAGGCCGTCACCTACAACGAGTTCCTACCGGCCATGCTGGGCGAGGACGCACTACCGGAGTACGGAGGCTACGACTCGTCGGTAGACCCCACCATCACCAATGAGTTCGCATCGGCAGCCTACCGCTTCGGGCACAGCATGATCGAGTCGAAGATTTGGCGTAACGAAGTGAACGGTGATGAGACCGAGCTCGGTGATCTCCCGCTCGAGAAGGCTTACTTTAGCCCGGAGACTCTGGTCAATGGCGGAGGGCTCGAGCCGGTTCTGCGAGGTACGGCCGACTTCCGCCAGGAAGCGGTAGACCACAAGATCGTAAATGGACTTCGGAACTTTCTTTTCGGTCGGCCCGGGGCCGGTGGACTGGACCTGGCTTCCCTCAATATTCAAAGAGGGCGAGACCACGGCCTGGCGGACTTTAACACCTTGCGCGAATCGTCTGGGCTGCCGCGTTATCAAAGCTTCGACGAGATAACCGGAAACCGGGAGATCGCCGGGCAGTTGGAAACGCTCTACGGGTCTGTCGATCGCGTCGATGCCTGGGTCGGGATGCTGTGCGAAGATCACGTCCCCGGGGCTTCCTCCGGAGAGACTGCGCGGACTTTGATGGTGGACCAGTTCACCAAGCTAAGAGAGGGAGACCGATTCTACTACAAAAACGATCCCGCTCTGGCCGATATGGTCAGTGAGCTCGATAGCCTGAGACTCTCCGACATCATCCGTAGAAACACCGAGATCGGCTCCGAGATGGCCGACAGCGTGTTCTTTGCTTATCGGTCGGGTCGAGAAGAAGAGCGAGCGTTGGTGTAGGCGCTCAAAGAGCGCAGGGCGGTCGACCGGCCGTTTCGAAGTGGAGCCCATCTAAGGAGACAGACGTGCAGATTCCCCATGACCCTCGCAGCCCAAGAACCGCAAGCCTCGGAGCCCCGCAGCGCTCGAACGAACCGAGTGAGGTTCGCCCTCGGTCGACGGCTGCGAGTCCGGAGCCAGCAGAGACCTTTCAGCTCTCCGAGACCGAAGAGCCGGGGCTGCTCGCGCCCTTAGGTAAGGCTGAGTCCGTGCGGTCTGCGGGACCTCGCAGCTCTACCCTCGAGCGTCACGGGGCTGAACTGGCAATGGCGGCGGCCGCGGCGACCCTTCCCGGCACCGCATCGATCCCGATCGGAAGCTCGTTTCAGAAAGGGTTCGTCGAGGGCTACCTCAGCCCCAAAGAGATTCGAGAGCGCTCGGAAGCGTTGGCTCAGGAGTTCCCCGACCTAGTGGAGATCATCTCCACTGGACACACCAGTTCGGGCTACGATGGAAAGAACTCGGAGGTAGCAGGTCCGTCGGACCTCTACTATCTGAGGCTCGGTCCGAAGACTGCGGATCGCGACTCCAAACCGGGGGTCTTTCAGCTCGCCGCGCCTCACGCCCGGGAGTTAGTGAACCCGATGACGATGATGGAGCTCACCGAGCAGCTGGTACGGAACTTCGATCCGAACAGCGAGGACCCTCAAGTCCAGACGAACACCAAGATGCTTCAGGAGCTAGACATCTTTATCGCTCCCATGACGAATCCCGACGGGGCGAACTACGCCCTCTACGACGA
>CAZDLH010000532.1:0-2544 GCA_964505925.1 uncultured Burkholderiales bacterium | reverse complement strand
GGACCCCGGCGGGGGATCTGTTCGATCTCGTTCTGCCAGCGCTTTCTGATGCGGTCGTAGTGCTCGGCCATCCAGTCTGGGTCCAGAGGCTGGGCCTGCTCGATCAGCTTCTCGAGGTTCCAGTCGCCCAGCCCTTCAGGGGGTGGGATGTCGGGATCCATAGAGAAGAAATACCGGTTCACGATGCGCTGCCCTTCGTCGGAGAGGACGAAATCGATAAACTTCTTGCCGTTCTCCGGATTGGGCCCGTTACGGATCAAAGCGATGGGGTCCACGATCACCGGGCTCTCCGGGGGCAGCACCCAGCGGATGGTCTCGCTGGCGCTGGACATATCGCCCCCGGTCTGCTCGGCCATGAACTCGAGCACCTGGTGTTCGAAATGGATACCGATGGTGATCGACCCCCGGGCCACGTTGAAGGCGGGCTTGCCTTCGACGGTGTAGCGCTTCAGGTTCTGCCAGTACTGCTTCAGAAAATCCCAGCCGGCCTCTTCCCCCTCCCCGCGCTCGATGAAGCGCAGGAGCATCGAGTCCAAGAACAGCATGGCGGTGCCGCTCGAGCCCGGGTCCCACATCTCGATCTGCTGGTGGAAGCGCGGCTCGATCAGCTCGTCCCAAGTCTGGGGCACCTCTTCGGGGGATAGGATCTGCGGGTTGTAAGCGAAGCCCAGAGCGATGACGCACATCCCGGTCCAGCGGAACTCCGGATCCCGCATCAGCATGTTGCCGCGCTCCACCGGGAGATCCGCGTAGCCTTCGGGGATGTAGGGCTCCAAGAGCCCCTCCTCCGCGGCGGCCACGAACGGTAGGATCCCTCCCCCGCCGTACCAGACATCGGCGTTGGGGTTGTCCTTTTCAGCTCGCAGCCGCCCTCGAACCCGACTGGTCCCCTCCAGCACCTGGATCACCCGGATATCGGTTTTCGCCTCGAAAGCTCGCTTCAGCTCCGCTGCTGTGCTGCGCGGGAAGGGGGTGTAGACCACCACCGTTTCACCCGACTCGCCGAACGGGGAGCGGCAACCTAGGCACAGGAAGGCCAGCGCAACCAAGAGCAAGCCCACCCCGACAGGTCTACCAGTGGTGGAGTTCGGCGAGGTGGAGGCCCCCCTGGAGCCGTCGGTCGCACAGGGTGTGGGGATCCGAGTAAAGTGACGAAACGGCATCGCGCCCCTTACTCCGAAGCGCCGGGCAAACCCTCTTGAGGCCGCGCCGGCGGCAGTGCGGGCGGGTTCGCTTATCGAAGTAGGGGGTTATCCCAGCCTCGGTGCGGAAACGAACGAGGTATGCTAGAAAACCTTCGACACGTGGCTGTGGCCACCCGTTCAGGAGTGCGCGCTTATCGACCCCGCGGCGAAAGGGCCCCCGGGCGCGAGGTGAAGGCCTGGGAGATGGTCGGCTACGGGCTGTACGACCAGTTCGTGACCAACCTGGCCAAGGGCCCCGACGGGCGCCTTATAGTCTGCACCCGGGATCGGATGCTGGCCACCACCGACGACTGGGAGCGCTGGCGCTGGCTGTACCAGGGCCTGCCCTACCCCCACGTGTGCGCGGCCGTGAGCTGCCCGAGCAGCGGGCGGATCTACGCCGGTAGTACTCCTGCTGCGCTGTTCGTCTCCGAAGACGGCGGCGAGACCTGGGTCGATCGCAACAGCACCTTCGAGCTGAGCTTTCGCAACGGCTGGAGCCACCCGGAGCCGCCCCACCAGCCGCGGCTCTTTCGACTCCACCTGCACCCCGACCAGCCCGAGACCCTGATCGGAGCGGTCCAGAGCGGGGGGGTTCTGGTCAGCCGCGACGGGGGGCGAAGCTGGGTGAACACCAAGGCCGGCCTGTCCAGCCAGCTGTGCGAGCTGGTCTACCACCCCGAGCGCCCCCAGACCCTGTACGCGGCCAACTTCCTAGGCTTCTACCGCAGCGACGATCTGGGGCGCACCTTTCAGCAGAGCAACACCGGCCTGCCGTACCGCCGAGCGACCGCTCTGTGCGCCCATAGCCTGGACCCGGACCGCCTCCTGCTGGCGGTGGACCACCCGCTGGAGGAGCGCTCGCTGCTGTTCGCTAGTCACGACGGAGGCCGCAGCTGGGATCTGGCCTGCAGCGCCCTGCCGGGCGACGAAGAGCTGAACGTGACCTGCCTGGAGTCCGGTGGGGGGGTCTTCTTCGTGGGCACGGCCGAGGGTTCGGTGTTCGGGTCCCGGGACGGCTACCGCTGGGAGTTGGTCGGCAACCAGCTGCCGCCCGTGACCCGCATCATGTGGCTGGGAGAAGTGAACGCATGGAGGCATGGACTGGCTCGGTCACAAAGTGGCGGCCAGCTATGAATCGAGCAGTCTTAGCCGTGGCCACCGAGCGCGGCGTGAACGTCTTTAAACCGGGGCCCGAAGCCACTTCGTATACGCTGGCCAGCAGCGGCTTGGTGGGGTATCGCTGCCACAGCCTGTGCCAGGCCGGGAACGGACACCTGGTGGCGGGTACCGAGAGCTACTTCATCCAATCCTCGCCCGACGGCCAGACCTGGACCCCCTCCCTCGAGGGGCTGGATCG
>CAZDLH010000531.1:0-2546 GCA_964505925.1 uncultured Burkholderiales bacterium | reverse complement strand
AGGACGCCGGCTGTGTTGAAGTGTGTCGTGTGGCCTGCAGTCACTCGAACGACGACGAACAGTTGTTCTTCATCGAGCCGGAAGAGTTCTCCGACTGCGGAGCGTGCCTTCCGGTCTGTCCAGTAGAGGCTATCTTCCCGGACGACGACATCCCAGAGGGGCAAGAGCAGTTCCTAGAAGTGAACGCTCAGTTCTTCGAAAAATAGCCGAAGCCGGACGAAAAAAGTACGGTTCAAGGGCTTCCGAGGGACACCTCGCGAAGCCCTTTCCCTTTGCCAGCAGAGAGCCCGCCGCCCCGCTCGAACGGGGGGGCCGTGTGGAGATGGTTACTCGCCGCTGGATGTCCGCTCGCCATCGGCTATCTCTTAGCTGGCCACCCGACTCTCAACCAGCCTGAACTCTTCGGAATGCCAGACACGCTCTGGCTGGCCGCGAACTTCTGTGTCGCCGTCTTGACGGTGGCGCTCAGCTGGCTTTTCTCCCGCTTCCGGGGAGCCTCGCTGGCCCTGCTTTTGGTGGGCTGGCTGGCAGCTCTACCCCTCCTCGAAGCCTCCGGTATGAGCGGGATGGGAGGCGGCTTCGCCCTGGCCCTCGCGGGCAGTGCCCTCATCGCGGCTCCGGACCTTCGCCTGCTGAGCGCCAGATCGCTGGTCTGGTTCCTCTGCGCACTCGCTCTGGCGGTCGGCATCTGCACGCTGGATCTGAGCGGTCTGCCGCCCGCCCATCGGATCGCGACCTTCTCCACCGCGGGCCTATGGTCCGTCGCTCTGCTGCTGACCCGCACTCGCCTCCGGCGCTCGACGAGCCGAACCGAACTGCTCTTGTTCTCCGCTCTGGTGGGGGGTAGCGGCCTGACCGTAGCCTTCGCTCACCAGCCCCCGCCCTTCTCGTCGGCCGGCCAGCTGGGTCTAGCCCTACTCTTGCAGTTGGGCTGCCTGAGCGCTGTCGTCGACCACACCTTCCAGCTGGCCTATATCGACGAACTCACCGAGATCCCGGGGCGCCGCGCCCTCCGGGAAGCGCTGAGCGACCCTGGCAGCCCCTACACCTTGGCCATGCTCGACGTGGACCACTTCAAGTCGTTCAACGACACCCACGGCCACGACGTTGGGGATCAGGTGCTCCGACTGGTCGCCGCTCGTCTTTCGACCGTGGGGGAGGGCGGTAGGGCGTACCGGTACGGAGGGGAGGAGTTCACCATCTACTTCCCCGGGCGCACCGATAGCGAAGTGGAATCCGAGCTCGAACGTCTGCGAGCCCTGATCGAGAACTCTCCACTCACTCTGAGGGCCTCAGACCGGCCGAAGGAGGCTCCCAAGAAGCGAAAGCCCGTCAAGAAGACGGCGAAGCGCGCTCCCAAGAAGAAGAGTGCCGAGAAGGCTCGCCCCCAGGTGGGCGTGACCATCTCGATAGGCTCTGCCACTCGCCGAACCGGAGAGTCCTGGGAGCGGGTCCTCAAAAGAGCGGACGAAGCTCTCTACGAAGCGAAGAAGGCCGGTCGAAATCGCATCCATCGAGCGAGCTGAAATGCCCCCTCTTGGGCTGTCGTTAACATCCCGTCAAGATCCTTGCAACACAAATGACATAGATTATGCAGGTACGAGAGGAACGTTTCGTGATGGCGGACCGCCCGGATCTCATTCGGTTCGGCCCGCTCGGCGATGCGGCTCCGTACGGAACCGATCGGAGGGTGTATGCCAACAGGTTTCATTCTCGCTCAGAAACATACGCTGAGGGACTGCTTCGCTGGCTTCTTTAGAGCGCTGTCTAGCGAGAAGCTCAAAGAGGTTCGACCCTGGCTCCACCCGGAGCTCGACCAGCTGATCGCTCAACAGTGTCACCGTCTAGGGGAGGCCAACTTTCTTCGCTCCCTGAGGCTCGGACTCGGGAGCGCTTCCAACCGTCTCAAACTGGGCGCCTCGCGCCCGGAAGGGGCGGGACAGATCCGGGCCGACCTAGTCCATCATACCGGCGATCCGGCCGGCGCTTGCCGCTTCGTTCTGATGCCCGACGGGTGGAGGATATACGCCCTGGAGGTGCACCGAGAGCAGCCCGATTCTAGCCCCGCTGCCAGCGCTCCAGCTGGACCAAGATCGCCTTCACGTTGGACAGAAGCTCGGAGGCCGGAGGGTACACCGGCTTGCCCGCCGCCACCCCAAAAAGGCCGGTCATCACCAAGGCTTGGGGTTCCTCGTGTGCTTTCCAACCGGTGGTTTGCCAGAGCTTGTGGCGCCGATTCAAGTTGAGCCCCTCGTAGAACGGCAAAAGGACGGTTAGCCGGCCCTCCTTGGCTCGGATCGACGGGATGACCAGCTCCCTGCAGCGAAGCTTCAGGTCGACTAGAGCCAGCAGGTTCTCCGTCTCTTCTGGCAGTCGCCCGAACCGGTCGAGCAGCTCCGAGCGCACCTCCTCGAGGCCCTCGAAGGCGGTGACCGAGGCGATCTTCTTATAGAGTGCGACCTTCTGGTCGCCGTCCGGAACGTAGTCGTTCGGCAGGTTGGCCGGCACCGGCAGGTCGATGGTGATCGGCTGATCGGAGACCTCGT
>CAZDLH010000530.1:0-2558 GCA_964505925.1 uncultured Burkholderiales bacterium | reverse complement strand
GTTGCAGGCGAAGTTCCAGCGGATAGCAATTTTCTCGGGGCCCGGAGCGCCCGCCTTTTCCGCCGCGGCAGGCGACGACGGAGACCCGGCATGAGAGACATGGGCTACCGACGGGGTAGCCTCTCGGGTGCTATAGCGACACGAGCGGATCTCCATGACCTAACGAGCGAACTCCCTGACTCCTAGTCTAGATTTCCCCCGATCGGCAAGGAACTCCTCTCCTCGACACCCGATCAACCCGATCCCAAAGTACCTGGGAACCGCCCCGGTCATGTTACGAAAATGAAAACAGAACGTCCATCAGCTGCATGGTGATCTCCGAGTGCAGATCCCAGCCTCGCTTGGTCAGTCGGACCCCGCCGGGATGAAGCTCCCACCAGTCCGAGGGTAAGCCCTCGAAGAAGGCCAGCAGCTCGTCGGCCTGAAAACCGCGATACCGCTGTGCCAGGGCGGCGAAGTCCACCCCTCGCGTGGTTCGAAGCCCCATCATCAGGGTGTCCTTGAGGGCGCCGTCGTTATCCCGGCGCTCCCAAGCCACTACCGGAGAGCGCCCCTGGGCTATCGCCCTTTGATAGAAGAGCGGAGCCTTGATACGCTCCCAACGCCAGCCGTTCTGGTACGAGGCAGCCCCGCAGCCGAGCCCGAGATAGGGCCGATCGGTCCAATAGACCAAGTTGTGCAGGCTCTCGCGTCCGGGTTTGGCCCAGTTGCTCAGCTCGTAGGCGAGGTAGCTGGCCTGGAGCAAGCGACTCTCCGCCTCCTCGTCGAAGGCCAGAAAGTCCTCCTCCGGCGGCAGCTCCAACTCACCCCGAGCCAGCTGGCTCTGGAGGCGGGTTCCGGGCTCCACCGTCAGCTGATAGACCGCCAGGTGCTCGGGCTCCAGCGCCAGGGAGCGCTGCAAGGTTCGGCTCCACTCCTCGGGCGTCTGTTCAGGGAATCCGTAGATCAGGTCTAAGGAGATGTTGCTAAAACCGGCCTTGCGGGCCATGCGCACGGTCTCCTCGATGGACTCGGGAGTGTGGCTGCGCCCGACCGCCTGCAGGTGCTTCGGCTCGAACGACTGGGCGCCGACGGAGACCCGAGTGAGGCCCATTCTGCGGTACAGATCCAGCTTGCTCTGGGCCGAAGTGCCCGGATTCAGCTCGATGGTGGCTTCCAGTCCATCGGGCCACTCGAAGCGCCGCTGGACCTCCAACAGGATCCGCTCCAACAGCTCTGCGGGCCACAACGAGGGGGTCCCGCCCCCGAGAAACAGCGTGTGGAGTCGGGCCGGAGATTGGGCCGCGATGTCGGCCAGCATGGCTTCGGTGTACGCCTCGAACAGCCCGTCGCTGGCTTCGGGCAGCAGGTGGGCGTTGAAATCGCAGTAGCTACAGCGCTGGCTGCAGTACGGTAGGTGCAGATAGAGGCTCAGTTCGGTCATCTCGCCATCCCTTCTGTTCCGCGCGCTAGATCTGAGGCCGACCTTTTGCGCCACCCCACCTGGGCAAAAAAAAGAGTCGGGACGCTCGCCCCCCGATTCGAAGGAGCGCGACCCCGACTCTTCCGGTAGAGCCTTAGGCGGGGTTGGGTGTGGCGCCCAGAGGCGGAAGGCCCCTCTCGCCGGAAGCGCCGTGCTCTTCCTTAGGCTCGACCGCTTCGGTCCTGGTGCGGGCGGCGATCTTCTCCTCGGCTTTGACCCTAGCCTGTTGGCGCAAACTGTCGCGCTCGGAGGGTCCGAGAAGTCTCTCGAGGTCCTCGTCGTCGAGCACCTCCGCTGCGATCAGCTCGGTGGCGAACCGGTCTAGTACGTCCCGCTGCCGGGTCAGAATCGCTTTGGCGCGGTCGTATTGAGACTGAACCAACTGCCGCACCTCTTCGTCGATCTGCTGGGAGACCGCCTCGGAGTGATCCTGTCCGTCGTGAAGGTCTCGCCCTAAGAACACCTGCGACTGCTTCCCAGAGAAGTTGACCGGCCCCAGCGTCTTGCTCATACCGTAGCGGCAGACCATATCCCGGGCGATCTGAGTGGCCCTTTCGATATCGTTGGAAGCGCCGGTCGTGATCTGGTCGAACACCAACTCTTCGGCGGCCCGGCCGCCCATGAAGACGCAGATATTGGCCACCATCTCCTCTTTGGTGTGGTTGTAGCGGTCCTCTTCGGGGATCAGCGCGGTCACACCCATCGTCATGCCTCGGGGCAAGATGGTGACCTTGCGAACCGGGTCGGCCTCCGGCAGAGCCCGGGCCACCAAGGCGTGTCCGGCCTCGTGATACGCCGTCACCTCGCGCTCCTTTTCGGGGATCACGCGGCTCTTGCGCTCCGGCCCCATCATCACCCGGTCGATGGCCTCCTCACAGTCGTCCATCAAGATACTGTCGCGACCGTTTCGCGCCGTCTGCAGGGCGGCCTCGTTCAGCAGATTCTCGAGATCGGCGCCGGAGAACCCGGGGGTCCTTCGGGCCAGCTTTCTAAGATCCACTTCGCTCGCCAGCGGCTTGCCTTTGCTGTGCACTTTCAAAATGGCCAGTCGGCCGGAGATATCCGGCTTATCCACCATCACTCGGCGGTCGAACCT
>CAZDLH010000529.1:0-2564 GCA_964505925.1 uncultured Burkholderiales bacterium | reverse complement strand
CGACTTTGTCCACCCCTTGGACGATGGCGTAGTTATTGAAAACCCCACCACAGGTTGCGCTGGCACCCATGGAGATCACCCACTGCGGGTCGGGCATCTGGTCGTAGATCTGGCGCAGCACTGGCGCCATCTTGATGGATAAGCGACCCGCCACGATCATCAGGTCTGCTTGACGGGGCGAAGCCCGAAACACTTCCGCTCCGAATCGCGCAAGGTCGAATCGCGGACCGCTGGTAGCCATCATCTCGATGGCGCAGCACGCGAGTCCAAAAAGAGCGGGCCAGACGGAACTCTTGCGCGCCTCCTTCGCGGCCCACTTCAGCGGAGCGAAGTTCGAAAGCTTTGTGGTGATCACCCCGAAACCCGTCGTTTTCCCCTGTGCGGGGAAGAGGGCATCCGAGGAATACAGGAGCCGCTCCTCGACCCTCTCGCCTCCTACTTGATCCATTGAAACAGCCCTTTCTTCCATTCGTACAGAAAACCGACCACGATCAAGGCGAAAAAGAAACCGGACGCAGCCAGAAGATAGAGGCCGTCCGACTGACTGACCCTACTCAGAATCGAAGCCAGCGGATAGAGCGCTACCGTCTCGACATCGAAGATCAAAAAGAGCATCGCGACCTGTAGAAAACGGATCGAGACCCTCGCCGGCATCGGCGTGGTCTCCTCGATACCGCACTCGTAAGGCATCCCTTTTTTAGGGTTAGGGTTGCGCGGTCCCACCAGAAAGGAGATGCCGAGGATCGCTCCAGCGATGACCGCGGCTACGGCGAACATCACGCCTATATGTGCGTATTCGATCATAGCTTGTGAATTTTATCACAATCTCTTTCTACGGGCAAACCTCTCGGGCCGCCCGTGTAGTTACAAAGCGTGAAGACTGAACGATAGCGCCCTTTCGAGCTGCCGAGCAGCCCACCGTACAGTGCCCCCCAGAGTATGGCAAGCAAACAGAGAACTCCTGCTGACCGAAGGGGCTAGATGAAGGTCTCCTCGAGGGGAAGCGCGATCGGGAGCGCCTCGGAGGGATACTCGACTCGGACGACGCAGGGGTCGGCATGAGCTACAACGCTTCACCCCCCAAGGAAACGTGCACCACAGAGTCTGACCTATCCCCCTTTGTCTATCGTCACCTAGGGCCTCGGCCATACGACGAGCAGTCGATGCTAGAGGCCCTCGGGTACTCCTCTTTAGAAGAGCTGATCCAGGCCGTCATCCCCTCGGAACTACGAACGGACGGACACCCCACGCTTCCCGACGCGCTGACCGAAGAGAACTGCCTGGCCGAACTCGAGCTCTTGGCCGATCGGAATCAGCTCTGGAGATCGTTTCAAGGGCTCGGGTATCAGGCCGCGGTCATGCCTAGCGTGATCGTTAGAAACGTTTTTGAGAATCCGGGCTGGTATACTCAGTACACCCCGTATCAGGCCGAGATCAGTCAAGGGCGCTTGGAAGCGCTGCTCAACTTCCAGACATTGGTCTGCGATCTGACCGGCCTCCCGGTGGCCAACGCGAGCCTCTTGGACGAAGGGACCGCAGCCGCAGAAGCGATGACTTTGGCGCTGCGATCGAGTAGGAAACGGTCCGAGAAGCCCACCATCCTCGTCGACCGCCGACTCCACCCTCACACTTTAGCCGTGGTCGCCGGACGCGCTGAGCCTCTCGGAATAACGGTCGAGACCATCGATCTTCAGGATGCCGAATCGATGATGACCTCCGGCAGCGAGGAGATCTTTGCGTTGCTGGCCGCCTACCCGGGCACCGAGGGGGACCTCACCGACCTAACACCGGTACTAAAGAGCGCCCGGGAACTAGCGATCTTCGGGATCGTCTGCGCCGACCTTTTCAGCTTGATCAACCTAGCGTGCCCCGCCAGTATGGGAGCCCAGATCTGTATCGGCTCTAGTCAGCGATTCGGCCTCCCGATGGGCTTTGGAGGCCCACACGCTGGCTACATGGCAACCGAAGAGAGTTTCAAGCGTCAGCTCCCGGGACGGATCGTGGGCGTGAGCCACGACCGCTCAGGTCGACAGGCTCTGCGTTTAGCGCTGCAGACCCGAGAGCAGCACATCCGGCGCGATAAGGCGACCTCGAACATCTGCACCGCCCAGGCCCTCCCGGCCGTGCTCGCGAGCATGTACGCGGTCTATCACGGTGCCGAGGGGCTACGCGCGATCGCGGCTCGCTTGCACACCTACGCCAAGGGGCTAGCCGAGTCGGCCGAACGCGCCGGATGGAAGGCGGTTCATCACTTTTTCTTTGACACCGTCTGTCTGGAAGCCCCTTCCATCGAAGCCGCGAAAGCTTTCCGCGCCAAAGTGGCCGAGCACCGGATCTACGTCCGACAGCTCGAAGAGAATCCCAGCCGCGTCGTCATAGCTCTCGACGAACGGGTCTCCCCCGCCGAACTAGATATCCTGGCGGAGGCGCTCGGCGCAGGCCGATGGTCCGAAGCCGGCTCCGCTTTCGACCTGCCCGAGAACCTCTCGCGCACCGAGGATATCCTCGAGCATGAAAACTTTCGCAGATACCGCTCGGAAACCGAGATGCTGCGATACCTCAAG
>CAZDLH010000528.1:871-2566 GCA_964505925.1 uncultured Burkholderiales bacterium | reverse complement strand
CTCCCGAGAGCTCAGCTGGGAAGGCAGCGCGAAGACCTTCCTTCCGTATCCGTCCCGCCGGGCTTGCCAGCTCTCGATATCCCGGGCGAACTCCTCCACCTCGGCGCGCCCCTTCAAGGAGAGCTCCTCGTACGGGAGCAGGCCTTCGTGCCATCGCCCCTTGTAGTAGAGCCGCTCCTGGAGCGAATGGCACAAAACCTCCGGACTCTTCAGGACCTCGGCCCCGTCCGACCCCTCCAAGATCCCCATCTGGCGTAAGAGGCGTCGCACAGCGCGACCCTCTCGATTCGGTAGCGGTAGGTAGTGAGCCGCCAGAGGAGCATCGCTCGCGGGATAGCTCGCCGCTCGGGAGTTCCCTCCCATCTCCTTTTCTAACTCCAGCAGAAGGTAGTCGTGGAACCCGCTTGCGCTCCACCGCCATGCGGCCGACAAGCCTGATATACCGCCCCCGAGGATGACCCCTCGACGCTTCTCGGTGCGCGCCACTCGGGTCGGGACCTCGCCGTTTCGGAGGCGATGACCGTCTCGAAAGTTCGGATCGTTGCGCCTCCCTTCGACCCCCGGCGCCGGAGATCGCGAAGCTCGACTGCAGCCAGCCAAAGCCCCCGTGCCGAGCAGACTGATCCCGCCTTGCAAGACGCGTCGACGGTCCACTACCCCCCCCCGCTCCTGAACTTGCCCCACTCTTCTTGAAAGTAGCGCACGAGAACCTGATCGAAGAGTCGATTCGGCTCGACCTCCACCCGGGCCATGTCCATCGGAAACTCGAACATCACGTCCACCGCTTCCCGGGTGAGGAACCTCGTGGCGATCGGGAGGGTCGCGCTGAGCTCCAAGCTATCTCTCCCGGCTAGTACGAAGCCCCACTCCCCGAAGGACGGCACGAACGCGTGGTACGGCCGAGCCTGGAACCCCGCAAGCTCCAGTGTGGTCACGATACTCCAGAAGCTCTGCGGAGCGAAATAGGGCGAGCTGCTCTGAACCGAGATAACCCCGTCCGGAGTGAGTCGCGCTGCCAAGCGCCGATAGAAGTGGTCGGTATACAGTTTCCCTATCGAGTAGTTGCTGGGGTCCGGAAAGTCCACGATCGCTAGATCGAACGCCTCATCGGCTTCGGCAAGCCAAGTGAAAGCATCGCTCACCTCCACCTGGACCCTGGGATCCCGGAGCGCCCGATCGTTGAGCTTCGATAGCTCTTCGTGCGCCTTAAAGAGCTCGATCATCACCGGATCGAGCTCGACTAAGACCACCTTTTCGATACGGGGGTCCTTCAGCAGGAGCCGAACCGCCAGGCCGTCCCCTCCCCCCAAGACCAGAACCTTTCGCGGAGAGGGGTGGGCCATCAATGGAGGCACCACCAGCGCCTCGTGATAGCGATACTCATCTTCGGAAGAGAACTGCAGGTTTCCGTTTAGAAAGAGTCGGGTCACCCCGTGAGAGCTGGTCAGTGCGACCCGCTGGTAAGGCGACTGCGCCGAGAAGATCACCGGCTCGGAATAGAGGACCTCCTCGGCCTTGCCGGTGAGCCAGTCGGCCCCGACGAACCCGGCCCCCAGAAGGATCAAGACCGCTATGGCCTCCGCGATCAGCCCGTTCCAGCGCCCCTCTTTCTGAAACCTCAAGGCAAAAACCAGAGCCACCGCTACGTTGATGCAGCCGAAGAAAAACGAGGTGCGCATGAGCCCCATGTAGGGC
>CAZDLH010000528.1:0-861 GCA_964505925.1 uncultured Burkholderiales bacterium | reverse complement strand
CCAGAAACAGAGGAAACAAGATGGAGGCCGCGAGAGCTCCCACGTAGTCGAGCGCCAGAACACCGGAAACCAGATCCCGAAACGGCAGATGCTCTTTGAGGATCCGCAACAGAATGGGGATCTCGAGCCCCACCAGCACACCGATCGTGAACACCAGCCCGTAGAGGACCGGACGGAACAGCTGTCCGTACGAGAAGACGAAGAACAAGATCGCAGCCGAGCTGCCGCCCAGTAGACCGACGAGGATCTGCACCTGGACGAACATCCCGAGAAGCCCCCGCCGAAGATAGCGCGCTAGAAAGGTGCCGACCCCCATCGCGAAGAGATAGGTGCCGATGATGGTCGAGAACTGGAGAACCGAATCTCCCAGTAGATATGAGGCCACGGCGCCTGCGATGAGTTCGTAGATCAGCCCACAGGTGGCGACCAGGAAGACGCTGACGAGTAGAAAGGGGATCATAGTGTGTGAGTCCGGCTACTTACTAGAGTAGTAGAAGCCTCCTGAGCCGCCTCGCGCGCTGTAGATGGTCGGGTCCGGCACCACTTCATTGCGATCGCAGCTGAAACCGTTCCACTGAATGAAGAGATAGGCGACGAGGAGGGCTCCGGCCATCTTTTTGTACTCGAATTTCATTGCTCTACTCCTATTAGCCGTGGTCCGAATTGTACCAGCGCTTGGTCTCTAATAAACTGGCGGCGACATAGTGCAGTACCGGTACAGAAAAAAGCGCCAGCGAGAGGAACCAAAACCAACCCCAGACCGGAACGCCCCGTCGTAGCTCTATCGAGTAGCGCAGCGTGGTCGACTTACGCGAACCGTCCGTGAGATCGGGGACCCTCGAAGTGCCGGACGACAAGCGG
>CAZDLH010000527.1:0-2567 GCA_964505925.1 uncultured Burkholderiales bacterium | reverse complement strand
GGTGCTTGAAAGGGCTTGCCACGATCAGGTCCGGGTCGAGGCTGAGGATCACTTCGAGGTTCGGCTGCTTTCGCTCTCCCACGAAGGTCGGCTCTACCAGCGCGGCCAAGCGGTCGGCGAGATAGGCTGGAGGCGCTTTCTCGCTGGTTCCGGCAAAGCCGACCACCGGCTGCCCGAGGGCGGTGAAGACATCTAGAAACGGCAGGTCCAGACTCACGATCCGTTCCGGCGAGCGCTGGAGCCGGGTCTCTCCCCAAGAGTGCTCCACGGACACGGTGTCCGCTGTCGAGATGGGAGCGGTGGGGCGCGGGGTGGAAGGCAGCGACCGAGTACACCCGGCGAGCCACGGCACGCAGACTAAACAGGTGAGAACCACGCCCAGGCTCTTCGGTCGCCAGCGAAAGAACGGTAGCACCGCCACGATACCCGCTAGGCCCATGACAGCCAGCGCGGTTCGGGCGTCCCAGAACTCCGCCAGCGCGCCTAGGGCTATTCCACCCAGTGGGATGATGCCCTTATCCATCAAGGCTACCCCCAGCAGTTTGCCCGCGGCCTCCTTGGGCACCGCATCCTGATAGCACATCCGACTGCAGCTGCGGCAGGCCTGCCCTAGGTAGCCGACGGCAAAAAGGACCAGCGCGGCGCTTAAAAATCCGCTCACCGCAGCCAGCCCGGCCACCGACAGCGCGAAGGCGGCCGAATAGCGCAGGGTCGCCGTCCAGTTCGAAAGCTCCGGGCGATAGCCGAGCCGGGTGGAAGCCAGGAGAGCCCCCACCGACGAGAGAGAAAGGAGAGCGCCGAACTGCTCTGGGCCGAGCCCTAGCATGGTTTCGGTGACCACCGGGAGCATCGCGGTGTACGGGAATCCAAAAAACATCACCGGGATAGACAAAAGCGTGAGCTGCTTGAGTACCGGCCGCTCCCGGAAATGGCTAAACAGCGAGCGGCTGGCCGGAGCTGGCCGAAGGCAGGCTCCCTCTACGCAAGCCGGAGCGGCCTGCGCCTCTTCGTCCGGCAGCCCCAGAAGCACCAGCGAGAAGAGCCCGGTGAACAGGGCTGCTACCACGAAGGTGGCCCAGCCGCCCCAGACCGCCAACAGGAACCCTCCCAAGACCGGCCCCACGATCTTGCCGAGATTCATGACGGTGGCGTTTTGAGCCACCACCGACTTGAGGGATAGACCGGAGTAGATCCGGCACAGATAGGTGTTCCGAAACGGCGGTTCGGCGGCCGTCACAACGGCTCGAATCGCCACTAGCACGGCACACCAGAAGAAGGGTAGCTGCAGCGCGAAAACCAGCCCCGTCAAAAGGATCAAGAGCGCGTTGAGCGCGTTGTTGATAACGTTGAGCCAGCGACAGTCGAGACGGTCGGCCAAGCAGCCGCACGGGACCGAGACGAAGAGGGTAGGCAGTAGGCGACAAGCGTTCACCAGCGCTAAAGCCAAGGGGGAGCCGGTCTCCACCAGGACCAACCAGTTCAGGGCAACGGTGTAGAGCCACTCGCCGACACGAGCGGAAAAGAACCCGACGTTAAACCTAAATAAGGCGTCCTTAGTAGAAAAGTTAGGCAAACCTAGCAGATTATATTGACCGCCCTTAACGGTGTCAATTTAATAGACTTTAAATTTTAGACATTCTCCTCGTGCCACTGCAGCTCATCGGTGTCGGGCAAGTAGATGCAGTGCGCGCGCTCGAACCGGACCAGGGCCTCCTGGCGAAGGCTCCAGAAGCTGCCCACCAGTCGGTAGCCGGGGAAGAGGCGAAAGCGCTGGAGATCGCGGTCTAGTCCGGAGAGGCCTTCCAAGAACAGCTCTTCGAGCGGCTGGACCGGCCCTTCGTTCCGCTCGTAGTAGACCCTGAGTAGGTCGCCGTTCGAAAAGAGGGTGAGTTCGGTGAGGCGCTGATCCGGTGCGCTCAGCAGCCGCCCCAAGAGATGCTTACTCCCCTCCCCTCCGAAGAAGCAGTGGCTTTCGGTCCGCTCGTCTAGGGAGAACCCCACTCGAGCGTCCAGTACCCTCTGGCGGCTGGCCCGGTAGGCCCGGAGATGTTCTTGGGCTAGATGCGGGTCGGGAAAGCCTTCCGGGCTCACCTCGACCGACGGCAGCTCCTCTAGAGCGCTCTGATAGCGCGCCCATAGGGCCCGTTCTGCCGGGGTACCGAACAGACCGGGGCCCGAACCGAAACCGTCCACCGGGCCCGGAGCGGAGGCCTTCGGAGGGGGCGTTCGGTCACCCGCCCCGCCGGTTAGGTCGATGTGAAACGAGAAACGGCGCATCGCATCGAGACTTCTGTTTCCGAGAGGCCGAGCCCTGGGAGCGGCCGGCGTCCCTTCTCTGCCGAAAAAACAGCACCGATCGCTTTGCTCTCAAAACTCTTGACGATGAGCCATCTGTCGGTCGGCAGCCGAAGAGCCGACCGACATCCTTCTTGCAGAAATAGAGTCCAGACGAAATATGTGAAAGGCACTTACCGTGTCCCAGCGAAACGCGCCGGATCAATCACGAAACTACGAGAGGATACACCATGCATTTCCATCTTCCGTCGAAGCGGATCATCACTTCGCTT
>CAZDLH010000526.1:0-2567 GCA_964505925.1 uncultured Burkholderiales bacterium | reverse complement strand
GATCTTCGCAGCCTCTCAGGAGATGCTCGAAGCGGTGAACATGTATATCGACTTACTGCTGCAAGAGGACCAGGTCTCCGAGGCCGGACAGGTCTTGAGCCAGCTCGAGAAGTCTGGCGGTGAAGGACTAGCCATCCGCAATAAAGTGATCTCGACGCTCAAGGGGAACGTGGAGGCCAATCCGAGCGACCTGAAATCCCGCTTTAGTTACGGGGAGCTGTGCTACCATTTAGGGGATCTAGACCACGCCATCGAGCAGTTTCAGCAGACTCGGCGCCATCCGGATTTCGAGCTGATGTCCTACAACATGCTCGGGCTGTCCTTCGCGAAGAAGACCGGCTTCAATATGCTAGATCTTGCGATAAGGCAGTTCAAGAAAGGTCTAGAGCTCAAAGGGTACTCCGACACCGAGTACCTCGAGCTTCGGTATAATCTGGCTATGCTCCAGTACCAGAACGGTAGAGCCAAGGAGGCTCTCGCTGAGCTCAAGGCGTGCTACAACGTGGATATCACCTTCCGAGACGTGAGGAGCTGGATTCAAAGGATCGAGCAGGAACTCGCGGCAGCGTCCTCGTGAGAGAACCGAGAAGTGCAGTTCGCTTCGGCGGCCGGTCGGCGGGGCTATCGGGTTCGATGAGAGTGGGAGAAGGTGCGTTTTTGCGGATGAGTATTTTGAGGGCAACCCGAGAGGGAGGACACATTGAGCGATAAGGCGAGAACCAAGAACTGGTTAGACACAGCCCATAATTTCGCCAATCAAGGTCGCTGGGATGAAGCTATCGAGGCCTACCAGGAAGCTCTCAAGGGGGACCCTGAGAACCTTGATATACGGGGCTATATCATCTCGTCTGCCCAGAAGAGCGGTGCGTTCACCGAGGTGATCCACCAGCACCTGGAGTGCGCGGAGATCTTCCGGGTGCAAGGGGACCTCGAGGCTGCCAACGATCGATACCGTAAGGTGCTCATGCTCGAAGAGCAGGTCGAGAACCAGGGGGCATCGCTGCGGGCCGCCGACGAGATCGAGCTGGTCAAAGAGTCGGTCAAGCGAGTGAAGCCGGAGTGCTACCTGCAGATCGGGCGCTACCACCTCGAGCGTAAAGAGGTGGACCAGGCGGTCCAGTATCTTCGCAAGAGCATGGAGTTGGGGCCCGGCCGCTGGGAAGTTCACATGTCGCTCGGCAAAGCCTACATGCAGCTGGGGCTAGACAAAGAGGCGATCGACCAGTTCCAAGAGATAACCCGATTGGCTCCCCAAGAAGCGGCCCACGCCTATGAGATGCTCGGCGAGATCTTCGCCCGCAAAAAGGGCCGCAGTGTACAGAATACCAAGGTCTGGTTTCAGCACGCGGCCGATATGTATGTCAAGAAGGGGCTGTTGGGGGACGCCACGCGAGCCTACTTGCGGATTCTCGATCTCGAACCTGAGAATCGAGACGTTCTCCAGGCCGTCGGTGAGTTCTATGCCAAGCAGAATAAGATCCCGGAAGCGGTCGAGACCTACCGTACCCTAGCTAGTCTCTACGTCGATAATAAGCCGCTCGATAAGGTGATCACCGTCTATGAGACGGTCGTGCAGTGGGACCCTAACGCCCAGTGGGCCGTCGATGAACTGATCGCGATCTACCATAACGTTCTCGAGCGCAGCCCGACCAACATAAATATTCGCAAGCGTCTGATCGAGCATCTGGTGGCCTCAGGGCGAAAGCAGGAGGTGGGGGAACACTACCTACTCCTAGCGCAAGGGCACGTCGAGCGGGGAATGCTCGACGAAGCGCTGACCTCCCTGCGAAAGCTGCTGGAGTTCGATCGCTCGAACATTCCCGCCCGGGAGATGCTGGGCGAGATCTATCTCAAGAAAGACATGCAGACCGAGGCTCAAGAGACCTTTCAGCAGATCGTGAAGCTGTACAAGGGCTCTGGTAACGAGGAGGCCGCTCTCGAGTTCCAACAGCGGATGGTCGCCCTCTTCCCTAAAGCTCAAGATCTGCTCTATTCGGTGGCGCTCTCGCTGCGGGATAAAAACGATCTTCTGGGCGCTCTAGAAGAGATCCGTAGGGTCATCGAACAGAAGCCCGGCGACGACAAAGCGCTGCTCATCGAGGCTCAGATCCTGACCGAGATGAAGCAGTACGATCCGGCGATCCATACTTATGCGCGGATCTTGCAGCTCGACCCCCAGAGGGTAGACATCCGTAAGAACGTGATCGACCTTCTCCTTCGGACCAACCGACTCGATGAATCGTCCCGACAGATCTCGGTTCTCCCTGGGGATGACGACGAAGTGCTGGGCCTGCGGACGCGGCTCATTCTGTTGAACATGGAGCGAGGGCGTCTAGGTCACGCTGAAAAGGAGCTCGAGGCGCTTCCGGAGGGGAACGAGAAGCGGCTGATGTTTCGTAAGGAACTGGTGAAGCTGTATCTCGATCAGGGGAACCTGGAGAAAGCTTTCGAGGGCCTTCCGCAGATCCCGCGTTCGGATAGGGAGCGGAATTCGCTGGTCACCAGACTGCTGGAGATCCCGCTAGCCAAGGGCGATCTCGAACAGGCAGCCCAGACCATCCATCGTC
>CAZDLH010000525.1:0-2568 GCA_964505925.1 uncultured Burkholderiales bacterium | reverse complement strand
AGCTACCGCGCCCTGGTTCGGGACGGCGCAGGGGTAGCGGTGGTGGGCTACTGCTTGGGCGGGGCGTTGGCCCTCGACCTAGCGGGTACGGTCCACCCCCGGGCTCTCGCCCTGCTGGCCACCCCGGTTCTCGTACCCCCGAACTCGGCCTTCCCCGAGTTGACTCACGACGGCGGGGTCCGAAACCTCCTACCCTGCCTACTCGACGCGAGCAGCAGCGAGAGTAAGAGATGGAGGAGCGAAGGGGGGCACAAAACGGTCCCCGCTGAGTTCTACGAGCGGTACAAGGACGCCATCATGAGCGCGCGACGAGCCTTACCGTCGGTAAAGGCGCCTCTCTTCGTGGCCCACTCCCGGGCCGATCGCATCGTCAGTCCAGCCAACGCTGAGGTGATCATAGGAGAGGTGGGTAGCTCTACTTGTCGCTTAGCTTGGAGCCGTCAGGCTGGCCACGCTTTAGCCATCGACCGCGGTCGGCGCAGTCTGTACAAAGAGCTGGGGCGCTTCTTAATAGAGCAGGATAGTCCAGCGCTCAGGTAGGGCGCTAGGGCTGGCCGCTAGAGGTTAGGCGATAGGTCCTGCCGTCCGCAGCTAGATCCACCGGAATATCTAGGGCTCGGCGCACCGACTGCAGAGGGCTCGGCTCCGCCTCCAACACGCGCTGGTAGAGGTGGGTCAGCAGCAGGCGCTTCACTCGAGCCTCGGAGCAGATCTCGACCACATCCTCCCAGCTCAGGTGAACCTCGCGACAGCGGAGCGGTTCGCAGCCCCGAGGGTAGCACGAGAGCTCGCAGAAGAACAGATCCGCCTGCCGAGCAGCCGCCTTCACTCCTGCGCACAGGGCGGTGTCCCCGGAGAAAACGGTAGATTCGGTGCGCTCGGCCGCTCGGCGCTCGACCCGATAGGCGTAAGCCGACTGGTCGCCGTGTTCGACGGGAAACCAAAAAAGGAGAGTATCGCTCTCGAGCCGGTGCTGTCCTCCGGCCGGGTCCAACTCCACCACGCTGAGAGGCGACCGCTCCCCTTCGGGTCGCAGTGAAGGCCAGGCTTCGAACATGCCCTCTAGCATCCGAGACGTTCCAGGCGGACCCAAGAGCGTGAGGGGGGCAGCCTCCCCCCATGGACTAGGAGCGCACTTGCGCGCGAACAACAAAGGGACTAAGTCCGCAGTGTGATCCGGGTGGAGATGGGTCAGAGCTAACCGCTCGACCCGGTGCATCGGCAGTCCCGCCGCGATGGCGGTGCGGAGCGCACCCGCGCCGAGATCCACCCCCAGCGGAGAGCCCCCTCCCTCGAAGGTGACGAGGTAGCCCGAACTCGCCCGAAGGGCCGACGGTTCGACCGTACCGCTTCCTAATACCGTGACTTCCATGGCACTCAATACTCGCCTCTCCGCCTCTAACGGTACTCCACGACCGCGGTCTCACCACGGTTTCAAAAGGGGGCTCAGCGGACCTCTTCGAACCTCAGCCGTTGACGGGGGTCCTAGCGTCCCCTTCGATCCAGACCGCGCCGTCGGATCCGAACTCCTTCTTCCAGAGCGGGACCCGCTCTTTGGCGGTATCGATCAGAAACCGCCCCGCTTCGAAGGCCGCGTCCCGGTGAGGGGCCGAGACCGCCACCACCACTGCGATCTCTCCCGGATCCAGCTCTCCCACCCTGTGTTCGAGCCAAGCCCCCCCGAGCTCCCAGCGCTCCGAGGCCTCCTGAACTAGCCGCGCCAGTTCCGATTCCGCCATCCCTCGGTAAGCGCTGTACTCGAGCTTCTCCGTGCGCTCGCTTCCGGTCAGGTCTCGGACCGTCCCAAGAAACAGCACCACCGCACCACAGTGGGTACGGCGAACCGTTTCTAGAGCGGGGTCCACAGCCAGCGGGGATTCCCGCACCGCGCTGTGGAGCCGCGGGCCGCTCCCTCCGCTCACCGGAGGGATCAGCGCTACCTCCGCGCCGTCCGGGAGCGACTCGTCGGGCCCTACAAACTCCTGGTTGAAGGCTACCCGATAGCGTCGCTCAAAGCGCGCCAATGTGGGGAACGCCTCCTCGAGGTGCTCCACGAGACCGCAGCGATCGAGCCCTTCGGGAACCTCTAGCTCGGCTTCATCGAAGCCTAACAGATCGGCCAACGAAGCGAACAGCAGAAGCTTGATGGTCATACTAGCGCCCCCCTCCCCGGGCCGACAGACCGCGGGTCGACGTCTCGAACTTAGATGAAGACCGGCTCACGATACTCTCCGTACACGGCCCTGAGCACTTCCACCATCTCTCCGACCGTAGCGTAAGCGCGGCTGGCGTCGATCAGTTCGGGCATAACGTTGCGCTCGGCTGCGGCCGCCTCCTGGAGGCGCGTCAAGGTCTCCTCCACCTTCGAGGCGTTCCGCTGTGCTCGGACCTTCGCAAGGCTCGCGCACTGCGTCTCCTCGGCGTCTTGACCGATCTTCAGGATCGGGATGTCCAGCTTTTCGCCTTCATTAACGAAGCGGTTCACCCCCACGATCACCTCTTCACCGGTTTCAAGTTTCTGGGCGTAGTCGTAAGCCGAACGAGCCAGCTCCCGTTGGAAGTAGCCGC
>CAZDLH010000524.1:0-2568 GCA_964505925.1 uncultured Burkholderiales bacterium | reverse complement strand
AGCCGGGATACGACTGGCGGCCACCAGCCGCTCGGCGGGCAGTAAGGTGCCCTGGCAGGGTCAGGTCCTGGAGGTCGAGGATATCGAATCGTTCGACTTTCACGGGGTGGACTACGCGCTGTTCGCCGGGGGGGAAGTGGCTTCCCGAGAGCACGCCGAGAGGGCTTGCCAGGCGGGAGCCATCGTCATCGACAACTCCTCGGAGTTCCGCATGGATCCCGATGTTCCGCTGGTGGTACCGGAGGTGAACGGGCATCTGCTGGACTCGCGGCCGAAGCTCATCGCGAACCCCAACTGCTCCACCGCCCAGATGGTGGTGGTGCTGGAGCCGTTTCTTCGGTACGGGCTCAAGCGGGTGATGGTCTCGACCTATCAGTCGGTCTCCGGCACCGGCCGCCCGGCCTTGGGCGAGCTCGATCTCCAGGCCAGAGCTCTGCTCGAAGGCGGGCAGCTCAAGGCCGAGGTGTACCCGCACCCCATCGCCGAGAATCTTTTCCCCCAGATCGGCTCGTTCGACGAGGACGGTTTCTCGGGGGAAGAGCGGAAGATGATCGACGAGACCAAGAAGATTCTGGACCGAGCAGATCTAGCGGTCAGCGCTACCTGCGTCAGGGTGCCGGTCCGGTTCGCTCACTCCGAGGCCCTCTATCTCGAGGTCGAATCGGAGCTGACCCACGAGGAAGTGATCGCTGCGCTGAAGGCCAAAGAGGGCCTCGAGGTGTTCGAGCGCCCCGAGGACTACCCCACTCCGCTGTCGGCCCAAGACCGCGATATCGTCCAGGTCGGTCGCATCCGACGGGACCCCGATGTGGCCGGGGGTTGGCACCTATGGGTGGTGGCCGACAACCTACGCAAAGGCGCGGCCACCAACGCGATCCAGATCGCTGAACGCTTGATGGCCCGGTAGGAGCACCGCCGTGCGCATAGCGGTTATGAAGTTTGGTGGCACGTCGGTGGCCACCGAAGAGGCCCGGGCGAAAGTTCTCGACCACGTGCGCCGAGCTCTCGGGCGGGGGCTCTCGCCCGTGGTGGTGGTCTCAGCGATGGGCCGGGCGCCCGCCCCCTACGCCACCGATTCGCTGCTGGCTCTGGTCCAGCCGTTCTCCCAGGTCCAGTCGGCCGCCGAGCTCGACCAGCTGATGGCCTGCGGCGAGATCATCAGCTGTACGGTGCTGAGCCACGCCCTGCGAGCCGCCGGTGTGGCTAGCCGCTCGTTCGATGGGCGCCAGGCCGGCATCCTCTGCAGTGAGGAGCCCGGGGAGGCTCACATCCTCGATATCGATCCGGAGCCGCTGTTAGCCTATCTCAACTCCGGCGGGGTACCGGTGGTGGCCGGGTTTCAAGGAGCCAACGCCGGCGGCGATCTGGTCACTCTCGGTCGGGGCGGCTCCGACACTTCGGCGGTGGCCCTGGGCGCTGCTCTGCGGGCCCACTACGTCGAGATCTACACCGATGTGGAAGGCGTGATGACCGCCGATCCCCGGGTCTACGATCAGGCGCGGATCCTGCGGGAAGTGAACTTCGAAGAGATGGGCGAGCTGGCGTCCGAGGGGGCCAAGGTGGTCCACCCCCGGGCCATCGGTCTCGGTGACCTCCACGGGGTGCCGCTGTGGATCAAGAACACGCTGCAGTCCGGCTACGGCACCTTCTTGGCCCGGGCCGTGCCCCGGCAAGCTTACGAACAGGACCGTATCGTCACCGGCATCGCCCACGTGTTCGGGCGGGTGGGGATCACTATGGAGGTCGCCGATCGGGGCCGCCAGGTCCAGCTGCTCCAGGCCTTCGCCGAGCGCGATATCAACCTAGACCTGATCACTTTAACCCAGAGTCGACTGCACGCGGTGGTCACCGCTGAGGCGTACGAATGTCAGGCTAAGGCTCTGCTCGAAGAGTTGGGCGTCGACTACCGGTCGGTGGTCGACTGCGCGAAGCTCAGTGTGGTCGGGGCGGGGATGCGGGGTACCCCGGGTGTGGTGGCCCAGCTCCTGAGCTGTCTGCACGAAGCCGGGGTGGAGGTGCTCCACTCCACCGACTCCAACATCACGATCTCGCTTTTGATCCGGGAGGCCCAAGTACCCGAAGCGGTCGCGGCGCTCCACCGCCGATTCGTGCCTCCAGCCGAGAACGACTAGCCCTCCTGCGCTTTGCGGGAACGCTAGAGGCCCCACTGGCGGTCTGCCGGCGGGGCCTCTAGCCGTGAGGGTACCCGAACGAGACTAGCTCTTGGGGGCCTCGTACATCGCGTCGATGAGGTCCTTGAAGTTCTCGTCCACCACTCGACGCTTGGTCTTTAGAGTGGGGGTGAGTTCGCCGTGCTCTTGGCTCAACTCCCGGGGGAGCACCGCGATCTTCTTCACCTGTTCGTACGGGGAGAAGCTCTCGCAAGCCGAGGTTACGACCTTGGTCAGCATCTCGGCCACCTTCGGGTTGGCGGCCATCTCGGCGGCGTCGTGCTTGACCCCGTTCTCTTCGCACCACGACTTCATGGCGTCGAAAGCCGGCACCACTAGCGCCGAAATGAAGTTCCGCTTATCGCCGATGACCACCACCTGCTCGACGTAGGTGCTC
>CAZDLH010000523.1:0-2574 GCA_964505925.1 uncultured Burkholderiales bacterium | reverse complement strand
AGCGCCTGCTTGAGCAGGGTGTTCCGGAGGTTGTCGTCATCCTCATAGAGCGCGGCGATCTCTTTTTCCACCGCGTCTCGGAGCTGACCCAGACGCTTCCCCCGAGTCGCATTGTGAGCGGAGACCAGAACCTGCTCTTTGGTCTTGACGGCGAGACCCCGATCGATGGCGACATAGCTTTCGCCCTCTTTGGTGGTCTCGTAGCTGAGAATGCCGGGGACTAAAGCGGTCACGAAATCGCGCCTTTTGGGGTAGACCCCGAGAGAGCCGCAGTCGGTAGCGAGGACCAGTCGGGTCACCTCTTTCGTATCGAGGAACACCCGGTTCGGCAACAGGATCTTAAGATGCATAGAGCGGCTCACTCCAGAGCCTCATCGATCGAGCCGATCATATAGAAGGCGTCCTCGGGGATGTCGCTGAGGTCATCGCTCAGGATCTTTTCACAGCCGTCTAGAGCCTGTTCTAAAGAGACCTCCTTGCCCGGGATGCCCGAGAACTGCTCGGTGGTGAAAAAGGGCTGAGTCAAGAACCGATCGAGGCGCCGGGCTCGCTCTACCACCTTGCGGTCCGCCGACGACAGCTGCTCCAAGCCCAGCATAGCGATCAGATCTTTGAGGTTCTCATA
Source organism: uncultured Burkholderiales bacterium (assembly GCA_964505925.1). Classification (GTDB taxonomy): domain Bacteria; phylum Vulcanimicrobiota; class Xenobia; order Xenobiales; family JADMJV01; genus JAEXNA01. Next base: position 1,949 of record CAZDLH010000523.1, on the reverse strand, counting down.
CTGGGCGAGCGTGCCGCGGATCTCCTGGGCCAAAGCGTAGTGCCTGTCTCCGATCACCCCGGGGGTGGCCATCTTCGAGCCGGAGTTGAGCAGGTCGATGGCGGGATACAGCCCTTCGGCGGCCCGGGTGCGAGAGAGAACTATGGATGCGGAGAGGTGCGCGAAGGCGTGGACGGCGGCCGGGTCGGTGAGGTCGTCGGCGGGTACGTAGATGGCTTGAATCGAGGTGATGGCCCCGCGGTCTGTGTTGGCGATGCGCTCTTGGAGTCCGGCGAGTTCGGTCCCGAGGGTGGGTTGGTATCCGAGTCGGGACGGCATGAAGCCCATCAGTCCGGAGACCTCCATGCCCGACTGGATGAAGCGGAAGATGTTATCGATCAAGAGCAGCACATCGCGCTGCTCTTCGTCACGGAAATACTCGGCCATGGTGAGGGCGGTGTGCCCCACTCGAAAGCGAGCGCCCGGCGGTTCGTTCATCTGCCCGAAGACCAGGGTCATATTGGGCAGCACTCCGGCGTCTTTCATCTCCCGGTACAGCTCTTCACCCTCGCGACTGCGCTCGCCGATGCCGCAGAACAGGCTCACACCTTCGTGGCTGCTCACCGTGTTATGGATCATCTCGGTGAGCAAGACGGTCTTCCCCACACCGGCGCCTCCGAACAGTCCGGCTTTCCCACCCCGCTCCAGCGGAGCCAGAACATCGACGGCCTTGATACCGGTCTCGAACACCTCGGAACGGGTGGAGCGCCGAGCGAGGGGCGGCGGGAGGTTGTGGATCGAACGCAGTTCGACGTTCTCGAGCGGCTCACCGCCGTCGATCGGCTCACCGAAGACGTTGAACATCCTGCCTAAGATCGCTTCCCCTACCGGGACTTTGATCTGCTCTTTGGTGTTGTGAATGGGCTGTCCCCGGACCAGCCCCTGGGTCGGGTCTAAAGAGATCCCCCGGACCACCCTGCTGCTGAGTTGACCGAGTACCTCCACCGAGATCCGTGGCTCGTCCACCGTGGTGAGTAGAGTATGAATGGGTGGTAGGTCCTTCTCGAACTCGACATCGATAATACTGCCGCGAACCGCTCGGACTACACCATAGCTCTTGGACTCTCTCTCCGACTCCTTTTTCGAATCGGAGGAGGCGGTCTTTCGATCTTTGGACTGTTTGGCTGTTCGCGTTGACATGCGTCGATCGGACCTCTTTGACCCTCCGCTTCCATATCGATGAAGCGGAATCTTTTTTTTGGGGGATCTTCGCTTCCTACTAGGCTTGCTACTAGTGGGGGACGGTCGGACGTGATCAGGGCGATCGGTGGCGGCAGGCGAACCCAGAGGCTCTGCTTTAGATCGGCAAGAAGCGGACTAGAGCTGCGGTCTCGTCGTCCTCGGTGGCCACCGGCAGACGCCGACGAAGCTCTTCGATGATGTGCTGCTGGAGCTGGTCTGTCGGTAGGGATAGACCAGCGCAGATCAAAGCGGCCAGAGCGTCTTGGGCAGGAAGCTCGCTATCTAAGAGCCCGTCGGTCACCAGCAGGACCTGGTCTTGGGCGGCCACGGCGATCTCTTGGCTGCGATACTCCGAAGACGCCAGCACCCCGGCCATGAGCCCTTCGGAGCTCAGCTCTTGGTGGCTGCCGTCGGCTCTGACCAGAAGCGGCGGAGGGTGTCCGGCGCGAGAGTGCCGCCAGACCCCTCGTCCGGTGTCCAGCTCCAAGCAGAAGAGGGTGGCCATTCGGTTTCCCTCGCCGAAGCGCTCAGTCAGGTAGCGGTTCAGCTGCTGGAGGACGACCTTCGGCTCGGCTCCGGTCTGGGTGAGCTCGGCGTAGACCCCGTCGAGCATGGCGGCGGTCAGAGCGGCTTGGGTCCCTTTCCCCATGATGTCGCCGATCAGGAGTCCGTATCGGCCTTCGCCCGGGTGAGAAAAGCAGAGAAAGTCGCCGCCGAGCTCCCGGGAA
>CAZDLH010000522.1:0-2582 GCA_964505925.1 uncultured Burkholderiales bacterium | reverse complement strand
CTCGAGCTCACCCGAAGCCCAAGATAGACACCAGTGCAGCAGCTCCGGATAGACGTGAGGTAGTGCCGACGACTGAATGAACAGATAGACCGTCTCCTCTCCGGCCGATGAGACGAGGTTCAAGAACAGCTGAAGGCGGCGGCGCAGATCGTCGGGACTTCGGTCCGTCTCCAAGCTGAGTTCGAGAGAGTTCGCCTCGGACAGGCGAGTGCTGGCACCTTTGAGAAAGCGACCGTAGACGGTCTCCACCACGGTCCCCGTCTCCACTTTCCGAGCCCGCTTCCGCTCCGCGTTCTCGGGGATCGACCAGACCGGACCGGCCGCGACGCTGGTCTCCTCTTCGATCGCTTCCTCGGGGTAGCTCAAAAGTAAGAACGGCAGACTCGGAGCGCCCCAGAACGGCCGCACTTCATCGAGCAGCTCCTGGAGCCGTCGCTCGGAACGCTCGCCGCTCTCCCAATGGGCGCTCCCCACCAGCTGAAAGTCCAAGGCCTGGAGGTACTCAGCCGAAACCGACGAGCGGCGTGAAAACACGTTCCACCCCGAAGTGCGCTTCGGCTCCAACAAGATCAAGCAGCCCAGTCGCTCCTGCTCGTGCAGGGTCCTGAGGGCCTCTACCTGCTCCGGCCAGACCGGGGCGGCGGCCACCACAGTGAGACGTTTGACCTCCGAGGTGCGAGAGACCGTCTGGAAGTCTTCCAGGAGCCGAACCGTATCGCTGTTCAGATCGCAGCCGATGGCCTGGACGAGTTCGTCGGCGACGCCGGAGAGAAAGCCCGCTCCACACCAGAACAGCGCTACACCCGGCTGCGCTGCGAGGATCTGGGCTAACCGCTCTAAGGGATCGGTAGCCAGAAGGGTCAGGCCTTTCTATCTTTGAGAAAGGTGGCGAGGGCCCGGAGCGGCTCCGCCGAGGGACCGAAGGAGGCGAGGGCCTCCAGAGCCTCCGCAGTGGACTCATCGACGGCTCGTTTGGTCTGGTCCATCCCGATCAGGGCTGGATAGGAGACCTCATCGGGGTCTTCCCCTTCATCGAGGATGTCGTCCGTCATCTGGAAGACCAACCCCACCAGCTGCCCGTAATGGGTCAGCCGTTCGAGCTGCTCCTCGTCGGCCCCGGCCAGGAGAGCTCCCCCGCGCACCGCACCGCAGATCAGCGCTCCGGTCTTGGCCCGGTGGATCTGCTCGAGAGCGGTCAGATCCGTAGCCTGCTTGCGAGCCTCGAGATCGAGCACCTGACCGCCCACCATCCCTTTGTGTCCACTCGCCTCCGCGAGGTCGCGCACCAGGGCGAGCCCCACTTCAGCGGGGACCTCCGGGGGGAGATCCACCAGCCGATGGAAAGCCCAGATCGAGAGCGCATCGCCAGCCAGGAGCGCGCCGGCCTCTCCGAAAACCTTGTGAGCCGTCGGCTTCCCTCGGCGCTCGTCGTCGTCGTCCATGCAGGGCAGATCGTCGTGCGCGAGGCTAAAACAGTGGATCATCTCGTAAGCGCAGGCCACCGGCATAGCAATCCTGCCGTCGCGTCCGAGCGCTTCGGCAGCGCCGAAAGCCAGGATCGGGCGAAACCTCTTCCCGCCCGAAAACAGGCAGTACCTCGAAGCTTCACCTATGGACCCGAGATACCGCTCGGAATCAGGAAAGCACTCGTCTAACGCCTGTTCCACCCATCGGGTCCGCTCGGACCACCAGTTCTTCAGATCGAAATCAGCGCTGATTCGGTCGCTCGTAAGAGTCAAAGTTCTCCTCCTGTGGATACTGAGGACGCAGCCTCGGAATAGCTCGGCTCATCCGAAAGCTCGTGCAGAGGAACCTCCTTGCGGAGACTCCGTTCGGCGTCTTTCGCTCCGAGCGTGATGATGCGGGCTTCAGCCTCGGCTAGCTGCTCTTCGCAGCGGGCCGAGAGCGCCATCCCTTTTTCGTAAAGCTCGAGGGAATCTTCCAGGGTTAACGCGCCCCTTTCCAGGAGCTCGACCACCCGTTGCAGTTCCGTCAGGTTCTGCTCATAGCTCAAGGGTGCAGATGATGTGTTGGGCTGAACGGGTTCCATTGGATTGGGTCCTCACACCGAAGATTCCGGTTCGTCGGGCACGGCCTCGATGAGGCGTACTCTCAAGCGCCCGTCGCTGAGCCGCACTTCAAGCTCTTCCCCGGGGCTCCTCCCGCGGCTGCTCGCCACCGGGCGACCCCCGGCTAACAGCAGCCCGAACCCCCGAGCCAGAACCCCTTCGGGCCCCAGGTCCAAACAGCGCCGAGATGCGGTCTGGAGCTCGGCTCTGCGGTCTCGAAGCGCCGCGAGCATAGCGGCTTCGCACCTGAGCCTCCATCCGGTCGAGCGCTCCAGTTCTAAGGCGATACTGCGCTGGGGTGAGGCCGACTGGAGGCGATGGCGAAGCTGTTTCACCCGCGAACGCTCGCCGTCGAAGAACCTGTCTCCCCACACCTCGAGGGTTCCCGTAAGGCGCTGAAAGCGCTCCGAGGCCTCCACCAACTTGAGACGCGGGCTCTGCAGTCTGAGGCGAGCCTCTAGCCGGCTCGACTCCCTACGGTGAAACGCCAGCTTGCGCTCGACGGCCTCACCG
>CAZDLH010000521.1:0-2607 GCA_964505925.1 uncultured Burkholderiales bacterium | reverse complement strand
GTTGGTACAGGAGTCCCCGATCCGGTAAGCGGCCTGCACCACTTCGGGGCTATAGCCAATGAGCATCAGCATCGGCACGAAGATGGGGGCTGTGACGGCCCATTGAGCCGAAGCGCTCCCGAGCATCAGGTTGACGATAGTACACATAATGATAAACGGTACGAAGACGATCGGGCCCGTGAGATTGATAGCGTCTAAGAGATCAGCTCCGAACACGGCGATGATGGCCCCTAGGTTCGTCCAGTTAAAGAAGGCCACGAACTGGGCCGCAAAAAAGACCAAGACGATGTAGAGGCCTAGGGAGCTCATGGATTTCGACATTCCGTTGATCACGTCTTTGTCGGAGCGGATGCTGCCGGTACAGGCTCCGTAGACCACCCCTGGGACCAAGAAGAAGACGAAGATCAAGACGACCATCCCGCGCAGAAAGGGAGAGTTGAGAACATCGCCGGTCTCAGGGTTCCGCAGAACCCCGTCCGCCGGAACCACCCCCCAAAGGACCAGTCCACCCAGCACAGCCACAGAAAGGGCCGCCCAGAGAAGCCCCTTCTTCTCTTGCTCGGTCAGCGGGTTCATCTGGTCCCCCGCGTCCAACGCCCCTTCCTCTGCTATGCTCGGATCGTAGGGCCCGAGCTTCGGCTCCACGATCTTGACGGTCACCCAAGACACGATCGCGGTAACAAGGAACGTACTGATAATCATAAAGTACCAGTTGACCGCCGGGTGCACGGTGTAGGTCGGGTCGACCAAGCGCGCGGCCTCTTCGGTGATCCCGGCTAAGAGAGGGTCTGCCGTCCCGATCAAGATGTTCGCACTGTAGCCCCCTGAAACACCCGCGAATGCCGCCGCTATCCCCGCTAAGGGGTGTCGCCCCACAGCATAGAAGATCACACCGCCCAGCGGGATCAAGACCACGTACCCCATCTCGGAGGCGGTGTTCGACAAAACGGAGGCGAAAACCAACGCCACCGTCACCATAGCGGGCGGAGCCTTAAGGACGATGCCTCGAATCAGCGCAGTCAGAAGGCCGGAAGCCTCCGCCACCCCGACCCCTAAGAGGGCCACGAGGACCGTTCCTAACGGAACAAAGCCCGTGAAGTTTGTGACCAGTCCCTGCATGATCTGCCGGAGCCCGTCACCGTTCATCAAGCTCACGGCTCGGATGATACCGTCTTCGCTGCGACCCGGAGCCCCCGCGGGTCGGGGGTCCATCACCTGCAGTTCGAAGAGCCCGGCGACCCCGCTCATGAGAAGGACCGCTCCCCCGAACAGAGCAAAAAGAGTCACGGGATGGGGAAGCAGATTTCCGAGCCACTCTACAAAATCAAGAAATCGAGTGAATGCATCCCGTTGCACCTCTAACTCAGGCTGGGGGACGCTCTCTTCTGGGGGGGACTCTTCACGGCTCATCGGGTCCTATTTGTAGGAACGGCCGTCGTTCCTTCACTAGAGCCTTCCATATAGAACTTCCAAAGCCGACTTTAGGTCGTCCAGACGGTCCTGGCTCGCGATCAGGGTTCTACCGCCACTGCGCACCACCACCAAGCCTTCCACTCCTAAGAGCAGGAGGTCCTCGTCCGTCTCTTCGGAGTAGACGAGGTTCTCCCGACAGTCGTAAAGCGTGACGGTGCCGCGGACGCGGTTGCCGCGGACATCGCCCTCCAGGTGCTCCTTGAGGCTCTGCCAGGTTCCCAGATCGGCCCACTCGAACGAAGCTCGAACCGCACGAAGACCGTCGAGCTTCTCCAGCAGCGCATAGTCTATGGAGATCCGCTCTAGCGCAGAGAAAGCCTCGTCGAGACGGTCCGAGAAGGCCTCCTCCCCCCACGCCTCTACGGCCGGCCGCAGAGCCGTGAAATGACCCGGCAAGTGCTCGGTGAAGCCGTCGATGAGTCGCTGGAGCGGCCAGACGAACATGCCGGAGTTCCACAGATAGCAACCGGCTTGAAGGAAGCGCTGAGCCGTCTCGAGATCCGGCTTCTCGCGAAACGACCTAAGATGGTAATGCTCGAGCTCCCCCCCTGGGATCCGAGTTCCGAGCTCGAGATAGCCGAAACCTGTGGCCGGGTAGGTCGGCTCGAGCCCGAAGGTGTAGACCGCTCCTTCCCCCGCGCCGCGATAAGCCTCCTCGAAAGCCCGGACGAACTCATCATCCGGGGCGATCAGGTGGTCGGCGGTGACCGCAGCTAATGTCCGGCAGCCCCACCGCCTCTGCACCAGCATGGCTGCCAGTGCGATGGCGGCGGCGGTGTCCTTGCGCTCGGGCTCCCCGATGACGTTGGCCTCGGGAAGCTCCGGAAGCTGCGCGCGCACCTGGTCCACGTAGCCCAACGCGGTCAGAACCAGAATCCGTTCGGGGGGCAAGAGAAGGCGAAGTCGGCGGTAGCTCTGCTGGAGCAGCGATGACGCGCCTGCGAGCGCTAAGAACTGCTTGGGCCGCTCCTCGGTGGACAGAGGCCAAAAGCGAGTGCCCCCTCCGCCAGCCAAGATCACGGCAGCTCGATCCGCGCCGTTCACGGCTGGGGCCCCGGAACATCGATCCGCAGAAAGCAGGCTCCCGAACGGTCCGCACCTACCTCCCAAAACCGTCGGACCTCCCCCAGGCCC
>CAZDLH010000520.1:0-2612 GCA_964505925.1 uncultured Burkholderiales bacterium | reverse complement strand
TCCCTCGAGGGGCTGGATCGCCCTTTCATCACCGCGCTGGCCCGCCACCCCGCCCGCCCGGACCTGATGGCCGCCGGCAGCTGCCCGCCCAGCGTGGCGGTCAGCCGAGACCACGGGAAGAGCTGGACCAAGCTCAATCCGATGGAGACCTTGGAGAGCGCCGCCCGCTGGACCTACCCCGAGCCCCCGTACCGCGCCCGGATCTCGTCGCTGGCCTTTCACCCCGAGCACGAGTCGGTGATGTTCTGCGCCATCGAAGTGGGGGGTCTGCTGGCCACTAACAACTTCGGCGAGACCTGGGCCGTCCGCTCGGTCGGGCTTCCGCCGTCCGTTCGAGCGGTGGCGCTGCCCGGGGGAACCACCGCCTACGCCGGCACCTCCACCGGCTTCTACCGCTCGGAGGATCTCGGGGGCTCCTGGACCGAGTGCAACGCCGGGCTGCCCTACCCGCGGGTGGACGCTATGACGGTGGCCCAGGGGAACCCGAACGTGATCCTGCTGGGGGTGAGCAGCGCTGCGCCGATCCGCCGGGGGGGCGCAGCGCTCGCTCTCAGCCAAGACGGAGGGCGCAGCTGGAGCGTATCCAGCGAAGGGCTGCCCCGCCTCGACGACCGGTACATCACCGCCTTGACCTTCGGCCACGGGGGCTTCTATGCGGCCACCGACAAAGGGGACCTGTTCCTGTTGAATAACCTCGAGGGGCGCTGGACTCGAGTCGGCGCCAACCTCCCGCCGGTCCAAGCGCTGCTGACCCTGTCCTAAGGCCCGACCCGCCGGCCCTCGGGCTCGGACTCGGCGCTTTAGAAGATCTCTTCGATCATCTTGACTAGCAGGGCCGGGCGGTTGGTGATGATGCCGTCGATCCCCAGGCGGATCAGGCGGACCATCTCCGCCGGGGCGTCCACCGTGTAGGTCAGCAGGGTGCCCCCTCCCTCCTCGAAGCGGCCCACCAGCGCCTTGTCGATCATCTTCCAAGAGACCACGGCCGCGCGGCCCGGGATCGGGACCTCGTTGGCGCCCCGGCGCCCCAGGGGCCGGGTGAACACCTTCACCAGGTCGTCCTCGTGGGGGAGCCCGGTCAGGCTGCCGAACAGCGGCGCCACCTCCACGTCGGGAAGGCGCTTCTCGACCACCTCTAGGGCCGAGTGATAGAAGGAGCTGATCAGGATCCGCGGCGCCACATCCAGGGTTTCGATGACATCGCAGACCGCGTTCACCAGCGGACGGTAGTCCGGTCGATTGAACTTGAGCTCCACATTCACCGGAACTTGGGGCACCAGTTCGCTGAGGGCCTCGTGCAGGGTCAAGATGCGCATACCCGGCCCCAGCTCCAGTTTGGTCAGGTGGCTAGCGGTGCGACTACCGACGGTTCCGGGCCGCCCACCGGTCACCCGGTGTAGGGTGCTGTCGTGCATCACGATAGGCACCAGATCTTTGGATAGCCGGACGTCGAGTTCGAGCATCTGAGAGCCTTGTTCGATGGCGTCCGAGAACGATACGGCGGTGTTCTCGAGGTGCTCGGCGCTCCCTCGATGCCCTATAACGATGGGGGGTGAACCTTTGCGTGGCATACGGGTGAACCGGTTCTAGGAGAAAGCGGACTCGCCTGCCATCGAGAGCCTCCCGTCTGGGCTCCGTTTGCGATGAAAAACGCGCCGGCGGATGTCCCCCTTAATAGTACTAGGGCAAATTCGTCCGTCTGTCCAAAAGTTAACACCACAGCAGGTATGCACTCTTTCCAGATCTAACCGGCTTGGTATAATAGGAAGACGAGTGCGACCAGAGTTTGGACCCGCCGTCGGTCCTGCTCAAATTTGGAGGTAACCTATGTCTACAATCGGCCAAAATTTTCAGAGAGTTCTCGATGCCCAGAACTATCAAAAGACCATGCAGGGTGGGGGCAAGGGGGCTCAAACCGTTGCCAACCAGGGCCTCACCAATGTGAGCAAGCAGGCCACCAAGAACCAACAGGCCACGGAGTCGCTAGACAAAGCCACCCTAGACCGCCTAGACCGCCTGGCCCAGGCCGAAGCCGAAGAGCAGGCCAAAACCCAGGGTCAAGCCGACGTTGCCGACAACGCGGCGCAGTCCAACAAGATGCGCAAGAAAGAGGAGACCGGCAAGACCGCCGAGGACCTCGACGTCGGCCCCGGAGAGGCGCAGACCAAAACCGCGACCGGCACCTTCGTAGACGAAGCCGACGAAGCGATCTCCATCCCCAAAGAGCAGGCCAAAGCGCTGGAGTCGATGGACGACAAGCGCCACGCCGAGAGGATCCTCGAAGACATGCCGGAGGCGAACCGCACCGCCGCCTCGAGCATGCTCAGCACCCAGCTCCAGACCAAAGGCTCCGACAAAGTCGCCGAGCTCAAGGACGACCCGAAAGTGGGCGCGGTGGTCGAAGAGATGGACCTCGAACCGGCGGAATCGCTACAGGAAGCCGCCCGCCCAGCCCCTATCATGAGTGCCAAAAACGAAAAGCCGATGCTGCTCGAGGACCCTCACTCCGAGAACCTAGCCAAGGAAGCCGCCGCTCAGCAGCTGCGCGAAGGCGGCGCCCAAGAGCAGATGATCGCCTAGCTCGCCCTCCCTCCGTTCGTCGCTCTAGCCCC
>CAZDLH010000519.1:0-2616 GCA_964505925.1 uncultured Burkholderiales bacterium | reverse complement strand
CCCGATGAGGACTGGAACAAGTTTACCGAGGACGAAGTGCAGCTGTTCGAGGGGATCCTCGAATACGAACCCGACCCTCAGGAGATGACTTTTACGATGCGCTTCAACCCCTACAAGCTGAAGCTGGTGAAGGCCGGTGAGGACCCCGGAGCGGATGCGCCCCGCCTCGATGTATACGGCCGCTCTCCTCACCTAGAGGCGTTCGTGGGTAAGCGGGTCGTGATCAAAGGAAAGCGCGAGCAGACCGAGGTCTCCGGCGTACTGTTCGACGAGATCTGGCCTACCGCGGTCGCCGAAAAGCGGTAGCCCCGCCCCTCCTGCGCTTGCGAGCCAACCGAGAGCGCCTACCGCGGACGCGAACGCGGGGTGGCGCTCTTTTCAAACTCTTGAAGGCGTTCGAGCAGCACTCGCTGGCTAGCCGGATCTAAAGAGTGAACCGATTCGTTCCAGGCGGCCTCCAAGGCCGCGAGATCCGCTTCGATCGCTGCGAAGATCTGCTCTGTTTGGTCTAAAGTGGAGTTCATGCTATTTCTACCTTTCTCATCTCCGCGACCCACCTAGGGCCGCCGAAGGGTCGACTCCCGAGACAACTCTTGAATCATTCTCAATTACCGAAGAGAAACCTGCCTGGTAAAGACGTTTCAACAGCTCTCCCCAGCGCAGGAAAGGCGTTCCTCAGTCAGAAGGCTGCTGCCTATGCTGAATCTATCCACCCGCGCTCAAAATCTGAAACCCTCCTCTACCCTGGCTGTCACCGCCAAATTCAAACAGATGCTCAGCGAAGGCAAAGACGTCATCGGCTTCGGCGCGGGGGAACCGGATTTCGACACCCCCGACGGGATCAAGCGCGCCGCCATCGAGGCCCTGGAGAGCGGGCGCACGAAGTACGAAGCGGCCCCCGGCACCCCCGAGGCCAGGCGCGCCGTGGCGGCGGCCTACTCGGTCCGCTACGGAACCGAGCTCAGCGTAGACAACATCTTGATCTCCTGCGGAGGGAAGCACTCCCTCTACCTGCTCTTTCAGGCCCTCTTCAATCCGTGCGACGAGCTGCTCCTACCGGCCCCTTACTGGGTCAGCTACCCCGAGCAGGTGAAGCTCGCCGGCGGCACCACCCGCTCCATCCCCGGACGGGTAGAAAACGACTTCAAGATCACCCCCCAGCAGCTCAAGGAGGCGATCGGTCCCAACAGTCGCGCCCTGCTCCTGAACTCGCCCGGGAACCCCACCGGGACCACCTATCACCCCGAGGAGCTGACCGAGCTGGCCGAGATCGCTGTGGATGCGGGCCTTTTCGTGATCTCCGATGAGATCTACGATCGCCTCCTCTACCACGGGCAGAAGACTCGGAGCGTCCTGTCGATGGGGCCGAAGGTCAAAGAGAACTCGGTGGTGGTCAACGGGCTGTCGAAAGCGTTCTCCATGACCGGCTGGAGGGTGGGGTTCACGGTGGCCCCCACCGCGGTGATCAAAGCCATGTCGGCCCTCCAAGGGCAGATGACCTCCAACATCACCTCGTTCGTCCTGGCCGCTATCCCCGAGGCTCTGGAGAACCACGACGATGAGGTCGAGAGGATGCGGGTCTCTTTCGAAGAGCGAGGAGCCTTGATGTACTCGCTTTTGAGCGCCCTTCCGAAGGTGCTCTGCCCCCGCCCCACCGGAGCCTTCTACGCCTTCCCCGACGTCTCGGCCTATTTCGGCAAGACGGACGCCTCCGGTCGGATCCTCCAGACGGCAGCCGATCTAGCCGCCTCGCTGCTGGAGCAAGAGGGTGTCGCCGTCGTTCCCGGTGAGGACTTCGAGGCCCCCAACCACGTGCGACTCTCCTTCGCGACCGACGAACAGTCGATCCGCAAAGGTATCGAGCGCATCGGAGTCTACCTCTCCACTCTCAAATAGCGGGTTCTTCGGGAGTCCACGCTCGAGTTTAGGTTCGGTCCCGGCTCAGGCGACGGTCTCGATGCGATCCAAAAGGGGCACGACCCGGTAGAGACAGCCGGCGAGCTCCCGTTGGGTGGTGATCTCGGCCGAAGCGCAGCCAGCGCAGCCCCCGCCTAAGGCCAGATAGGCCACCCGATCCTGGTAGTCGGCAAGCTCCACCGTACCCTTGTGATTGGCCAAAATCTGAGGCGCCTCCCGAGCCAGCGCCTCGGCCAGTCGTCGCCGCTCCTGGTCCGGGCAGCTAGATTGTCCCCCCTCGCTCCATAGCTGGGCCTGGGCCCACGGAGCCACGGCCTTGAGCTCATCGAGGCCAGGGGGCTTCGACCACACGAAGGCCAAGCTCCTCGGGGAGAGGGCGACCGTCCGTAGTTCGGGGCAGCGCTCGAGGAGGTCTGCCCACGCCGAAGGCCCCGCCGCTGCGGGGCTATCCTCTCGCTGCCAGAGCCGCCATCGGGGCGGGTCCGTCGGATCCGGGGTCTCCACAGCGGTGAACCGGTAGCGCAGCGTCCGATCGTCGGCCAAGAGGTACCAGCGACCCGGGGCCTCGACCACGGGATAGAGAATGGGAAAACCCGGGTCCACCTCTAGGGCCCAAGCTTGAAGGCCGCCCCGGAGATGGAACGCTCGGAGCCCGAGCCCCCGGAGATGACGCGAGGCCGCCGGAGCCTGGTTGCCGTC
>CAZDLH010000518.1:0-2618 GCA_964505925.1 uncultured Burkholderiales bacterium | reverse complement strand
CTGCTCACTCGGTCACCTCGCTCGCTTCTAGGCTGTCGTCCCCCCGCCAGCTTGAATCTAACTCTCGGGCTGCGAGGCGACCTTGATTTCGATCAAGGGTCGGGGGAACTATCCCGCTTTTCCGTCGGGTCGCGGCCGGAACCAGATCCCCAGGTAGGCGCAGACGAAGAGCGCAAAGGCGAAGGCGAATAGATACCCGGCGGGGATCAAAAGCCCGCAGACTCGAAGCGCTGCAGCGCCGTTCAGGAGGCCGAACCCCAGTACGGTGATCGGTGTTGCCACCAGGGGGCGACCGCTGTGTCCGAGGGAGACCCGGACCATCATGCCTAGGCCCACGATCCCCATTCCGCCGACCGTGAAGGCGTGGAGGCTCGCGGAAGGGGGAGCCGCGCCTATCGCCTCGAGAAGTTTCAGAGCCATCCCCGCAACGACCCAGCCGTAGCCGCTATAGAGCACCCACAACAGCGGATTCCGGAGGACCCGAGAGTCCCACCAGCCGGCCATACGGGTCAGGTGAAACGCTACCGCGACGGTAGCCCAAAGACCGATGACGGGTACGCTGGTGACCCCGAACGCTTCCAAAGGGAGAAGAGCGGCCAGCGTGAGTACGGACCCCGCTTCTACTATCGGTCTCGTTCTTCCACGATAGCCTGGGATGGCGCAGCGAGAGAAGAAGGGGATGACCCGCCCACCGATGATGGCCACCATCAGCATGAAGAGCGTCACCGCAGTGGTCAGCGGTAGTCGGTACGGGAGGGTCACGAAGCCTAAGAAGGTAGCGTAGGTGGCCAGTTGGCACAGCCATAGAAGTCCCACCAAGGGGACGAAGATCAGAGTCTTGGGGTTGCGCTTGGAAGCCAGCGGCCCGACGATGGCTACGATGAGTGCAGGAAAAAAGATAGCGTTCAGCAGCACGATGAGCGGTAGCATTTCGGGGGTGACCAAGGGAGCGAGACGGGCGGCCAGCCAGAGAAGGAAGATGCTGGCTAAAGGGGCGCCGGAGCGCGGCGGGGTGCCCGTCCAGTTCGGGACCGCGGTGAGGAGAAAGCCAGCGAGCAGTGCGGAGCCGTAGCCGAAGACCATCTCGTGGCTGTGCCATCGAAAAACGTCCCACGGGCCTGGGGTGTTAAGCTTACCGGCTAGAATCCCGAGTAGTCCGGGGACGAGGAGTGCTCCACAGAGCCCGGCTCCCAGGAAAAACGGGCGAAATCCGCTGCGAAAGAGTGCTGTTGCCATCGTACACCCATTCAATGCGGTATCCCTGACAGTTTCGTTGATTCAAGTCAAGGCCGGGGCGCTCTAGAGGGCGGGAGGCGGTTCGTTGCCCTCCACCCCGGCCAACTCTAAGAGCGCTTCCACTCGCCCGATCTTCACCGACCCGCGTTCGAGACTTACGATCACGCCGTCTTGAGAGAGCGATTTCAAAGTCCGAGAGAGGGTCTCCCCGGTGACCCCGAGCATCCGGGCGAGTAAGGTTTTCGAGATCGGGAGCTCGATCTCGACCGGCTCTCGCATATCGGCTGGTAGCAGGCCCGCCAAGTAGCGAGCCACTCTCCCCTTGGCATCCTTGAGGGTCAGGCTATCGATGAGCCGCACTAGGCGTCGGAGTTTCAAACTCATGCCGCCCAACAGCCGAAGCGCGAACTCGGGATCGGAGCGGACCGTATCTAGGATCATCTTCCGATCGATGAAGATCAGTTCGGTGGGCTCTAACGTTTCGGCGGCCGCCGGGTAGCCGCCGCCTTGAAAGACTGCCGCCTCGGCGAACGACTGCCCCTCTTCGAAGATCCCTAAGACCTGTTCGCTCCCCTCGGGAGAGACGCGGAAGATCTTGACCTTCCCAGAAAAGATCAGGTAGAAGCCGCTGGCCGACTCCCCTGCGTCGAAGAGTCGAAAGCGGGTCGGATAGGAGCGGATCTGGAGGTGTTGAGCCAGCCGTTGGGCCTCCTCTGGCGGAAGAGCCGAAAAGAGTCCAAATTTACGAAGGTCCTGGGCGCTGATCACGAGGGGCTCCTCTGGGGCGGGATCGATCTAGAGTGTTGGGCGTTTCTGGGCCTACCTTAGGGATCCTCTGACCTGGCGGCCTCCCGGCCAGACCGGCGAGAGGGAACGGTTCCGGGCTGTGGGAAAAGAGCGGACGAAGGTGAGGGTGAAGATGAGTGAAGGCGTGGTGGATTCTCAGGCTCCCGGGGATGGGGGAGGTTCGGAGCTCGCGGCTCACACGGAACTGATGCTGGAGCTGCTCGGACTCAAGGAGGTCTCGCGCAGGGGATGGTGCCGACTGGCTCCGCCGTCGGCGCGGGTGGAGTCGGTGGCCGAGCACACCTTCGGAGTGGCTCTGCTAGCTCTACTGCACTGCCCCGAGCATCTGGACCGATGCAGGGTGCTGGAGCTGGCTTTACTGCACGATCTGGCGGAGGTGGAGACCGGCGATCTCGTGCCGAGCGATGGGGTGAGCAAGCCGGAGAAGGCCGCGCTCGAAGACCGCGCGGTGACGAGCCTGTTCCAGGGTCGGGAGAGCCTCGAGGTACGGGTTCGGACTGTCCTGGAGGAGTATCGCGATGGTCGCACGGAGGAGGCTCGATTCGTGAAGGCGCTGGACCGATACGAGATGGCCC
>CAZDLH010000517.1:0-2642 GCA_964505925.1 uncultured Burkholderiales bacterium | reverse complement strand
TGCTCGAGCTCGCGGCACCTCATCCCTTCGGAGACCAAGCGCAGGAGCAGGCGTCGAAGCCCGTCGGGGTTCCCCTCGGCCTGCTGGGGTAGGTCGCGCAGGTTCCACGTTAGGCTCTTGCCTTGGGAGGCGGCGTAAGCGCTCCAGGCTTGCAGCCCGTTTTCGATGGTGAGCCCTAAACGAAAGACCAGCTGGGTGTCGGCGAGGCTGTCCGAACGGGTTCGCTCTTCGAACTCCTGGGTGACCAGCATGAGATTGCGGGCGGCCTGGCGGATCCCGTTGACGTAGTTGCGCTGCTCGCTGTCCACGTTGATCTTCTGAAGCATTTCGGTCAAACCCAAAATAGCGCCGAGGCTGGCCGAGATGTGCTCGAGCATGACGTCTCGGAACAGCTCGTTGTCGCACTTTCTGTCGGGGGGGTGTGTACCGTTCATCACTTTATCCTTTCACTGCCCCCGCGGTCAGACCTTGAACCAGAAATCGCTGTAGCGAGAGAAAGAGCACCAGGATCGGTATCGATCCTAGGACCGAGGCGGCCGCGAACAGCGTCCAGTTGGCCGAGAAGTTGCCCGAGATGAAGCCTTGCATCCCCACCGCCAGGGTGTACTGGCTTTCGTCGAACAGCAGGACCGACGGGAAGATGAAGTCGCTGTACGGTCCGATGAAGTTAAAGACGG
Organism: uncultured Burkholderiales bacterium; assembly: GCA_964505925.1. Lineage (GTDB taxonomy): Bacteria > Vulcanimicrobiota > Xenobia > Xenobiales > JADMJV01 > JAEXNA01. The sequence goes on along the minus strand of CAZDLH010000517.1, from coordinate 1,965 downwards.
CCACCGTGGCCAGTACCGGCCCCATGAGCGGGAGAATGACCCGCTGGAAGGTCTGCCACGGAGTCGCACCGTCTAGATAGGCCGACTCCTCTAACTCTTTGGGCAGATTGTCCACATAACCTTTGATGATCCAGCTGTTGAAGGGGATCCCCGCGCCGATATAAACGAGGGCCAGCCCCACGAGGGAGTTCAAACCGACCACCCCTCCGGTGAGCGGGCCCAGGGTCTGGAGCAGGCGGAAGATGGCTACCATGCTCATCGCGGCCGGAAACATCTGCAGTAAGATCATAAAGACCAGACCGTTCTTGCGGCCCCGGAAGCGGAAGCGGCTAAAGGCGTACCCGGCTAAGGCCGTCACCGTCACCGCCACCACGGTGGCGATGGTAGCGACGATCAGGGTGTTCACCATCCAGGTCCCGAACGGCGTTTCGTCTAGCAGGCGTCCGAAGTTTCCGAAGGTCAGCTCGGACAGGGGCGGGAGGATCTCGCTCGAGATCAGGCCTCCGTCTTTACGCAGGGCGGCTAGGAGCACGAAGAACGCGGGCGAGAGCAGCAAGATAAGCGCCAGCCAGAGCGTCGCGTGCCAGGCCAAGAGGGCGGGATCGATCCGCTTATCTGTCTTCATCGAAAGCTCCGGTCAGTTTGATGTTCAGTCCGGACAGCCCGGCCACCATGATGAAAATGATGATGGCGTATGCGCAAGCGATGCCGTACTGGTACAGGTCGAAGGCTAGTTTGTAGCTATAGGTGATCAAGATGTCGGTAGCCCCGGCTTCCGAGCCGGGCAGGGTCGGGCCCCCTTCGGTCAGCAGATAGATGGCGGTGAACTGGTTGAAGTTGAAGGCGAAGTTCGAGATCAGCACCGGGATCAGCGAAGCCCGCAGCAGCGGGAGGGTCAGTTTTCGAAACTGTAACCAGGCGGAGGCCCCATCGATGTCGGCCGCTTCGTAGACGGATTTCGGTATGCTCTGGAGGGCCGAGATGCAGATGGTCATCATAAAGGGGTAGCCGAGCCAGACGTTCACCATGAGCACCGAGAAGCGGGCCCAGTTCGGGTCGTCGAGCCACGGCACGGCGGCGAGCCCTACGCCGACCAGGACCGAGTTCACCGTTCCTCCGGAGGTGTTCAAGAGCCCTTGCCACATGAGTACGGAGATGAAGGCTGGAATGGCCCACGGCACGATGAAGAGGGTGCGGTACAGCTTGGCTCCCTTCAGGTCTTCGCGGTTCAGGGGGATAGCTAGAAACAGGCCCAGCACGAAAGCGAAGAGCACCGATAGAAGGGCCCAGGCGACGGTCCAGACGGTGACTCGAAGGAACGTGTGGAGTTCGGAGGCCGAGAAGATCTTGGCGAAGTTGCGCAGGCCGACGAACTCGAAATCGGTGTAGTGGTACAGGCTGAAATTGGTAAAGGCGAGATAGACCGAGTAGAGGTTCGGGATCAGCGAGAGCACGATCATCAAGACCACGGCGGGTAGGATGTACAGCTGCGGGCGGGCGCGCTCGGTCATCGGGGCATCACTCCATCATAAAGCGGATCTTGCTCCGCACTCTTTCGGTGGTTCGTTCCAGCTCGGAGGGGGCTTGGGTCTGACCGGTGGTGATCAGCTCGAGGGCCTGCTTCATCGGCTCCCACAGGGCCGAGATTGAGGGGTGGTTCGGCAGAGGCGTGCCGCTCTGGGAGGCTCGCGAGAAGAGCTGGAGATCCCGCGTGGTCTGGGGATCGTCTAGGAGCTCTTCGAGCAGCGCCGCGGTGTCTTCTTGGGCGGGAGCTCGTCCGGAGGCCAAGCAGAGCCGAGCGCCGGTCTCGGCCGAGGCTAGCCTCTCCAACAGTTGGTGTACTCCGGGGTGCGGTCGGGCGTATCGGCTGAGCATGGCTCCGGTAGCCCCGACGAAGGGGGAGCTGGGGCCGACCGGGCCCGGAGGTATCGGCTCGAGAACGTAGTCGATGCCCGCGCGGCGTAT
>CAZDLH010000516.1:218-2646 GCA_964505925.1 uncultured Burkholderiales bacterium | reverse complement strand
GGGATGTCGGTCACCTGGCAGAACTTCAAGAAGGAGCCGATCACCATCAACTACCCCCTGGTACACGAAGAGGTCGTTCAGATCTCCCGGGGGACTCTGAGGATGGTGGACTTCCACTCGCCGGAGTCGATCAAACATAAGAGCGAGTGGTACCACGGCACCCGCTGGGCGCCTTGCACCACCGGCTGCCCAGCTCACACCGATGCCCGGGGCTACGTGACACTAGCCGGCGAAGGGAACTGGAGAGCCGGTCTAGACATGCTCCGGCGGACCTACCCGTTCGTCGCCACCCTGGGGCGAGTCTGTCCGGCTCCTTGTGAAAAGAGCTGCTCCCGAGGCTTCACCGGCCCTGAGCCGATCGCTATTCGGAAGCTGAAGAGGACCTTCTCGGACTGGGAGGAGACCCTGCCCATCGAAGATCGGTTCTCCTACGAAGAGTACTGCTGTAACCAGCCCCTCAACGGCAAGTCGGTGGGGATCGTCGGTGCGGGTCCGGCCGGCTACCAGTGCGCCATGCTGCTGCGGGCCTGGGGCTTCTCCGTCACCCTCTACGAGGCTCGGGACATCCCCGGCGGTTTCCTCACTTTAGGGATCCCCAAATATCGCCTACCCCGACCGGTGGTCAATCGCGAGATGGAGCGGATCCATGCCCTCGACGGGATCACCCTCATCCTCTCCACCGAGATCGGTCTAGACCTGCCGTTCGACGAGCTCCGCTCGAAGCATGACGAAGTGATCGTCGCCGCTGGGGCCTGGAAACCGTACCGCCTGGGGCTCGAGAACGAAGAGAAGCCCTGGGTCATGTACGGCGAGGACTTTCTCGAGGAGCAGCTCCGAGACCGCCTCACCGAAGTGCCCGATAAAGTGGTCGTGGTGGGCGGTGGGAACACCGGCTTCGACTGCGCCCGCACCTGCCGCCGCCTGGGCGCCGAGGTGACCATGATCTACCGCCGAACCCGGCGGGAGATGCCCTCGGAAGAAGAGGAGATCGAAGACGGCGAAGAGGAGGGGATCCACCTCGAGTGGCTGACCTCGCCGAACCGCATCGCCATCGAAGACGGAAAGCTCCAGGGGCTCGAAGTGATCCGCAACCGTCTAGGGGACAAGGACCGCTCCGGCCGCCGCCGCCCGGTGCCGATCGAAGGCAGCGAAACCTTGCTCGAATGTGGCCTGATCATCACCGCTCTCGGACGCATGGTGGAGATCCCTTGGCTGCCGGAGGACATCAAGCTGAATCGAAACGGGACCATCCGAGTAGATGAAAAGGGTGAGACCACCGTGCCTGGAGTCTGGGCCTGCGGCGACGTGGTCCAGGTCTCCACCATCATCGAAGCCATCGGGATGGCCGACCGGGCCTGCATCGGGATCGCCGAGAAGCACGGCGTACTCCCCGAGAAGCTCCCGTTTCTCTACCCGTACGAAAAGAAGGACGGTAGCTACCTAGCGGTGACCCCTTTCGAGGACGGCAGCTCCCCGGGTCTAGAGCACCCCCCGGTAGCCCGCCGCCGTGGCCTAGGTATGGTCGAGGACCCGCCGGAGGCCGCCTTCAGCGATCCCAGACCGTGGGAGAAGCAGCGCAAAGAGAAGCCCTTTCGCAAGATGAACCTCCAGGTCCCCATGCCGAAGATCCCCGGAGAGGTGCGGGTTCAGACCTTCGACGAGCTCGACTTGGGTTTCACCCTGGATATGGCCCGCCAAGAAGGGAGGCGCTGCTACGGCTGCGCCGCCGAGATGTGCGTGGGCTGCGGTGTCTGTGTCGACGCCTGCCCCGACTCCTGCATCCACCTAGAGTCGCCGGTAAACGACGAAGAGTGGGAGTTTCCCCAGGTCTACTCCATCGACCTCGCCCGCTGCTGCTACTGTGGGCTGTGTACCGAAGCCTGCCCCACCGACTCGCTGGTGTGGACCTCGAACTTCGAGATGAGCCTCCAGGAGAAACAGAACTCGTTTCTGACCAAACCCCGCATGGACTTGGGTCTCGTCCGCACCGAAAAGGGGCAGACCGAGCCCGGTACTACCGAAACGTCTAGCTGACCGACCGCCTCGAACTCGGAGTGCCCATCGCCCGAGCGGGCTCGAGCTAGCCGTTTCGAATCTCGCGTTCCAAGGCGAGGGCCGTTCGGCGCAAGTCGGACCACAGCGCCTCGTAACGTTCGTCGCGAATGAGGCCCGTCAGTACGATATCCCGCCTCAGACCGGAGACGAAGGCGACCCCCTCTAGGCCGGTGCGGCGCAGACTGCCCAGGCGCACTCCCGCTTGAACCACCTCCACCGTACCCCGCTGAAACCCCAGGGCCGCTGACCATCGAACCCCGGCGGCCGTAGAGCTCCGCGCCGCCCGGTCTTCGGGGATGCGGCGCAGGGGGCTCTGGGGAAAACTGACGAGACCTTGGGGTATCTCTCCCACCTGGATCGAAAACCTGTTCCT
>CAZDLH010000516.1:0-208 GCA_964505925.1 uncultured Burkholderiales bacterium | reverse complement strand
AGGCCCGCTGAACGGCTCGCCCCTCCACCGTGATGGGCCGCAGGGAGAAGCGACAGTCCCGACTCAAGATGAGCTGCTCGGCGGAGGGGCTCTCCCCCGCATCCGCCGAGCGGCTCCAGCGCCTGGCCGTCTCCCGGAGCGCGCCGCCGAGCTCTAGTTCGATCCGGCTCTCGGGAGCTTCCTCCGGAGGGAGCTCGGCGAACCGGTC
>CAZDLH010000515.1:0-2648 GCA_964505925.1 uncultured Burkholderiales bacterium | reverse complement strand
CAGCGTCTGGCGGCTGTTTCACGACACCATCAAAGGGGGCGACTTCCGGGCCCGCGAGGCCAACGTGCACCGCCTGGCCGAGGTGAGTCTGAACATCATCGACCAGTGCGCCGCCCAGGGGGTCCCCTTCGCCCGAGAGTACGGCGGGACGCTCGCCAACCGCTCTTTCGGCGGAGCGCAGGTCTCCCGAACCTTCTACGCTCGAGGGCAGACCGGCCAGCAGCTGCTCTACGGAGCCTACGGAGCGCTCTCGCGGCAGATCCAGGAGAAGCGGGTGACCCTGTATCACCAGCGGGAGATGCTCGACGTAGTGGTGGAGGGAGGCAAGGCTCGGGGTATCATCGCCCGAAACCTGGTCACCGGTGAGATCGAACGGCACGCAGGCCACGCGGTCTTGCTGTGCACGGGCGGCTATGCAACCGTTTTCTATCTTTCGACCAACGCGGTGAACTCGAACGGTACCGCCGCTTGGCGCTGCCATAAGAAGGGGGCTCTGTTCGCTAACCCTTGCTACACGCAGATCCACCCTACCTGCATCCCCCAAGCGGGGGATTTCCAGTCGAAGCTGACCTTGATGAGCGAGAGTCTGCGCAACGACGGTCGGGTCTGGGTGCCCAAGAAAAAGGGCGACGACCGGCACCCTAACGATATCCCCGAGGACGAGAGAGACTACTATCTCGAGCGCCGCTATCCGGCTTTCGGGAACCTGGTACCCCGAGATATCGCTTCCCGGGCTGCTAAGAAAGCCTGCGATGAAGGCTACGGAGTCGGACCTTCCAAGTTCGCGGTCTACCTGGATTTCGCATCGGCTATCGAACGGTTGGGCGCCGACATCGTCAAGGAGCGATACGGCAACCTGTTCGAGATGTATGAAGAGATCACAGGAGAGGATCCGTACAAGGTTCCGATGCGGATCTACCCCGCTTCCCACTACACGATGGGCGGCTTATGGGTGGACTATCGGCTGATGACCACCATCCCAGGGCTGTTCGCCCTAGGCGAGGCCAACTTCTCCGATCACGGAGCGAACAGGCTCGGAGCCAGCGCTCTGATGCAGGGGTTGGCCGACGGCTACTTCGTGATTCCGTACACCCTGGGAGACTATCTAGCCGGCAACCAGCCGTCGGATCCGCTCAGCACCGAAACGGAAGCCTTCACGGAAGCGCACACCGAAGTGAAAAAGGAGATCGAGAAGCTCATCGCCATCGGCGGCGAGCGGACCCCGGTCGACTACCATCGCTCGCTGGGCAAGATCGTATGGAACCGAGTGGGTATGGGTCGCAACAAGGAAGGGCTCGAGACGGCCATCCGAGAGATCACCGAACTGCGCGACGATTTCCAGAAGAACCTTAAGGTCACCGGTAAACAGGAGGAGTTCAACAAGAACTTGGAGTTTGCCGGACGCGTAGCAGACTATCTCGAACTAGCCGAACTGTTGGCTCGGGACGCGCTGCACCGGGAAGAGTCGTCCGGTGGGCACTTCCGGGAAGAGTACCAGACCGAGGGGGGCGAAGCGCTCCGCAACGATGAGGACTTCTGCTACGTGGCCGCCTGGGAGTGGACCGGGAAAACCGCTGAGCCGACGATGCACAAAGAGCGGCTCGTATTCGAAAACGTTAAGCTCGCCCAGCGGAGCTATAAGTAAGGGGATTCGATGAGTAAAGAGATGACGATCAACCTCCGGATCTGGCGCCAGGAGGGTCCGAAAGACGAAGGGAGGTTGGTCGACTATAAAGTGGCCAACGTCATCCCGGAGATGTCCTTTCTAGAGATGCTAGATGTCCTCAACGAGCAGCTGGCCGTAGAAGGCAAGGACCCGGTGGCCTTCGACAGCGACTGCCGCGAAGGTATCTGCGGAACCTGTGGTCTCGTGATCAACGGGGTGGCCCACGGGCCGTTGGGTGGTACCACCACCTGCGGACTGCGGATGCGCCATTTTCGTCCCGGCGAGACCATCACGGTGGAGCCGTGGCGGGCGGGGCCTTTCCCCATCCTCAAAGACCTAGTCGTCGACCGAACCGCTTTCGAGCGGATCATTCAGGCCGGCGGTTACGTGTCGGTGAACACCGGTTCGGTGCCCGACGCAAACTCGGTGCTGGTGTCGAAGGACGCGGCTAACGCCTCCATGGATGCTGCGACCTGCATCGGCTGCGGAGCCTGTGTGGCGGCCTGCCCGAACGGCTCCGCGTACCTTTTCGCCTCGGCCAAGATCACCCAGTATTCGGTCATCCCCCAGGGGCAGCCCGAGCGGGACGGTCGGGTTCTGAATATGGTTACGACCCACGACCAAGAGGGCTTCGGCGACTGTTCCAACCACGGCGAGTGCGAGGCGGTCTGCCCGAAGCGGATCCCCATCGAGACCATCGCCCAGATGCGCCGCGACTATCTGTTAGCCTCGCTGCGCTCCTAACCGCGCTCCTAACCGTTTGGCCGTTAGGCGGTTAGGCGGTTAGAGTTAGGCGGCGCAGCCTCCCCCTGGATCAAGGGAGAGCACGAGGAGCGACCCGGCTCCGGGAGTCGGGTCGCTCTTTGCGTTATTCGAGACGGTCCCGCATGAGAAGAGCCCGCTCGATCGAGCGGGCTCTTTTCGTTTCGGTTGCGCTCGTGCTCTTACCAGGCCGAATCGATGACGACGGTCTGGTTCGGGC